>NZ_BAABFA010000012.1:0-18061 GCF_039540515.1 Nemorincola caseinilytica
CTCGTTGAGCTTTCAAATATGAAAGAAATGGTTATACAAAGAAAGGCAAACTTTCGAACACTTATGATCTACGATCGGAATAACAGCACACTACCCAAAGCCCAGTTTCTTCAGTGCCTCCCGCACATCCTTTTCGTTCTTCATCTTTGCCGTGGCGGGCTTGCCGTCCCGGCTGCCATCCAGCCCGCCGCTCAGTTGTTCGCCTATGCCCTCCAGCCTGCGCAGCCGTGCAGGAAATACCCGCGACGATGTAAGGTCATATACCGTAGTGGCATAGAAGGTACCACTCACCTGCCTGTTCTTTACCGTAGAGGTGGTTATGATGATGAGCTCCTTCGTAGCATCGCTATCGGCATTGGCAAAGAAGGCCGCCTCTACCTTTACCGGGTTGCCATCGTTAGAGAAGCTGTCTACGAACACCCGCTTGTAGCTGCCCTTGCCCACAGGCATAAAGGCATAGGCCAGTATCCTTTTATTGTCTTTGAAGTCTATATCGCCCGTACCCACAGTATAGTTCTGCATGTAAAAGGCAAGCACCGCTGGCTCGGCGGTCCATTCCGTGGTCTCCATGCTGCGGGCGCCCATCTCATCGGTATACCATGCATACAGGGGGCGGCACCGCGTAGCGAACTGCCTTATGGGTTCATCCGTTCCCCGCTTTACCATTTGCCCCATGCCCAGTCCCTTACCGCCCTGCAGCACGGCCTCCGGGCTGGCAAAATACTCATCGCTCAGGTTCTCCATGCACTTCCTTATGCGCAGGTCCCACAATGGCTGGTTCTCCCGCTTGTTGCCAAAGTCGGTCTCGCGCTCATAGTCCTCATACACCTTTTCGCGCTTTTTAGACAGGCCATCATGTATATCGTCTATTTCTTTGTCATAGTTGTTCGCGCTATAGTCGCGGCCGGTGAGCTGCATGCGCAGCATATTAGAGTACAGCAGGGCTATATCATAGTTGTTCTGCTGGTATATAAGTGTGAACTCCTCCTTGTTCTTGCTCCACGATTCGCTCTGGAACGCACATTTCACCTTGAAGTCGAAGTTGACCCTGCCGTTGGGCAGGTGCTCCCCGTTATCTGCCGTGTAGTAGGGCGCAGGCCGTATGAAGGAGATCACATGCTCGTTCTTAGGGTCGGGCTTGCCCAGGAAATCGGCCCACATCAGTGTGCGGTAGTTGTATATCTTTCCTTCAGGTGCTATCCAGCCTATCTGCGCATATGCCGCCGGGCAGGCCAGCAATAGCATGAATGGGAGTATTTTTCTAAGCATAAGGCATTAGTTATGCTCACAAATTATACAATTTCACCTACTTATCGAACATCACTATACATACCCATCGCTCTTCGTTACGAACCTGCTTTCCACACAGGCATTACCATAATTGCTCATTCCCACCCTTCCGCTTACCTTCGCCATAAAATTCGGCATTTGCTCCGCCTCTTCCGAAATAATAGTCCGTTCACCGTACTTGTACTGTTCCTGTTTGCGCTGGTCATAAAGATACAGGCGCTGCTGCACCCGCATGTGCCGCAGCCGGTACCCGGCCATTTCATGTACAACTACATTTTGAGGGCTATGTCGGCGGCCCTTGGGCAAAGCGGTTTTGTATATACCTTCTTTGCCATAGCTGGCCTTTTCCTGCAGTCGCTATATATAAAAAATATAGCTACGCGGCACAAGCTCTTTCCCCGCTACACCTATGTACCCTCATATGTTTACCTGCTACTTACCACCATATACCCCCAGTTCAGCTACTTTGGCGAGACCCAGGTACTCAACTGGCTGCTGCTCGGCGCTGTAGACATCATGTTCTCCTTCACGCAGACCACCCAGCCGCGCAAGCTCATCTACAATGCCGCCTTCCTCCTATGCCTGGCAGCCCTGTTCCAGATGTCGCTGCTGGCCTTTTTCCTGCTGCTGGTGGTAGGCATGGTCATGTTCCGCCCCTTCAACCTCGGCGAGTGGAGCGTGGCGCTCATGGGCTATGCCACACCCATATATTTCCTGCTGTGCATCCTCTTCCTGTTCGACCGCCTCTACCTGCTGCGGCTATGGCCGCATGTGGGGGTATCGCTGTCGGCACATGTGGCCTCGCCGGGCCTGCTCATACTTACCATAGTGGGTATCCTCATATTGTCGGGTACGGGGGTATATGCCATGCGGCAAAATGTACCCCTCAGCAATATCTACGTCCGCCGCGACTGGACCGCCATCACCTTTTACCTGTTCATATCCATGCTTGTGGCCGTCCTCACCGATGCAGCCGTCAAAAGCGCCTGGCTCATGGTCATGCCCGCATTAAGCATTATTATATCTCACGCTTTCCTGCTTGAAAAGAACAAACGGTTTAGTAATTTTATCTTTTATTTTTCTCTGATATACCTGTTGTACTGCATCAGGGCAAATCATTAAACAACACAAATGAAATTCGGTATTATCGTTTTCCCCGGCTCCAACTGCGACCGCGACATGATGCATGCTCTGCGCGATGACCTGAAACAGGAGACCGTTATGCTATGGCACAAAGACCGCGACCTGAGTATGTTCACCACCGACGACTGCATAGTGCTGCCCGGCGGCTTCTCCTACGGCGACTACCTGCGCTGCGGTGCGCTGGCACGCTTCAGCCCCATGATGGAGCAGGTAATAGACTTCGCCAACCGTGGCGGCAAGGTGCTGGGCGTGTGCAATGGCTTCCAGATACTGTGCGAGGCAGGCCTGCTGCCCGGCGTGCTGCTGCTGAACGACCACCAGAAGTTCACCTGCAAGAACGTCTACATCAAAAGCGATAATACGCAGAACCGCATGGGCCTGCTGGTAGGCGATAAGGCGCTGAAGATACCCGTGGCACATGGTGAAGGCCGATACCATGCCGATGCCGATACCCTGAAGCGCCTGCACGATAACAAGCAGGTGGTCTTCCGCTACTGCAACGAGATTGGAGAGATACACATCGACTCCAACCCCAATGGCGCCATCAGCAATATAGCAGGCATATGCAACGAGGGCCGCAACGTCTTCGGTATGATGCCGCACCCCGAAAGGGCCTGCTCTGATGCGCTCAGCAATACCGACGGCCGCAACATACTGATGGCCCTCAGCGCCATGAACTGATAACGACAACAAATGCCCATCTGCACGGTGGGCATTTGCTTTTACTTATAAAAAACATATGTTAAATGTAACGGGCATCAGGCCCGTTTGCCCTGTACCACCCTTATCTTGCATACTATATACAGGCAAGTATCTTTCAATACATAAGTATCACATGCGCATACTCCGTTATTGCTCGTCCATAGTACTGCTGCTGCTGGCTACTGCCGCCAGCGCCCAGTTCCAGCAGGCGCCCACGGCCAGCCCCGCCAAATGGAAATATGAGGTAAAGAAAAAGAGCGGCAACGACTACCAGCTCATCCTGCACCTGGAGCTTGCTAAGGGTTGGCACATATGGTCGCTCACGCCCGGTGGCGATGGCTTCCAGATAGTGCCCTCTGTAGCGTTCGACAATAACCCCAATGTGCAACTCAAAGGCAAGCTCACGGAGAAAGGCCATGCTACCACTACCACCATGGATGGTGTAGATGGCAAGGTCACCTACCTCAGCGGCAATGTGGACTATATACAAGAGGTAACGGTAAAGGGCAGCACACGCATCACCGGCAAGCATACCTGGCAGGTGTGCGACGACAAGCAGTGCCTTGCCCCCACTGACAAAGACTTCGTGTTCGAGATAAAATAATTGAATAATACACCGAATATCTGTGGAAGCGAAAGAGTGCCCCGCGCACATGCGACAGTAGGGACAGATAAGGACCGGACTCCCCGGGCCATCAAAACGATGAAGGATCTGTTATGACGAGAATATACAAGATCATACCCCTGTTCATACTGCTCCTGCTGGGTGCAGGCACGCTACATGCACAGATGGTGAAAGACCCCACCAAGTGGGATATAAAGGCCATAAAGAAACAGGGGCAGGAATACGAGGTGATCTTCAGCATGACCCTCGCCAAGGACTGGCATATATGGTCGCTCACACCCGGTGGCGATGGTCTGCAGGTACCACCCGAGTTCATCTTCAATAAAAATGCTGCACTGAAACTCAATGGCTCTATGGCCGAGACCGGTAAAAAGATCACCGGCCCCATGGATGGCGTAGATGGTATAGTCAATTACTTCACCGATAAGGTCACCTATACACAGAAGGCGACAATTGCCGGCAATAGTACTATCTCGGGCAAATACAGCTACCAGGTATGCGACGACCACATGTGCCTGCCGCCCAAAACGGTAAAGTTCTCTATACAGGTCACCGATGCCGGTGGCGCGCCTATAGATACCACTGCAGCCGCCCCTGCCGCAGATACCGGTGGCCATGTAGCTGCCACTAGCGATAGTGCTGCAGCCACATCCGCTACCGATACCACTAAAAAGACCGCTGCTGCGCATCCCGCTGCCGGCAAAGATGATAATGGTGGCGGTGGCGACAGGTCGCTGCTGGGCCTCTTCCTGCTAAGCCTGGGCGGTGGCCTTATAGCCATATTCACGCCCTGTATCTTTTCTATGATACCCATTACGGTCAGCTTCTTCACCAAGCGCAGCAAGACACGCTCCGAAGGTATCCGTAATGCCATTTATTATTCGCTCTCCATCATAGTCATATTTACGGTGCTGGGTGTGCTCATATCTGCCATATTCGGCGCCTCGGCCCTCAATACCCTCTCTACCGACTGGCGGGCCAATCTCTTCTTCTTCATTCTCATTGTCATATTCGCCATTTCGTTCCTCGGCGCGTTCGAGATCACATTGCCCGCCTCATGGACCAATGTCACCGACTCCCGTGCCGGTGTAGGCAGCTTCATGGGCATATTCTTCATGGCGCTTACGCTGGTCATTGTATCGTTCTCCTGCACCGGCCCTATAGTAGGCACACTGCTTGTAGAGGCATCCAAGGGTGGTATAGCAGGGCCTGCGGTAGGTATGTTCGGCTTCTCTCTGGGTCTTGCCCTGCCGTTCGCGCTGTTCGCCATCTTCCCGGGCCTGGTCAATAAGATGGCCTCATCGGGCGGCTGGCTCAACCAGGTAAAAGTAGTGCTGGGCATTATAGAGCTGATGCTGGCCCTCAAATTCCTCTCCAATGCCGACCTCGCACAGGGCTGGCGCCTGCTGGACAGGGAGATATTCATAGCCATATGGATAGTTCTGGCCATCATACTGGGCATATACCTGCTGGGCAAGCTGAAGTTGTCTCACGACGACGCTCCCGCCAAGAACATTTACGGGCAGGAATATGTATCCATCTTCAAGCTATTCCTGGCCATCACATCGTTCACTTTCGCGGTATACCTGCTGCCCGGCATGTGGGGTGCGCCGCTCAATGGCATGAGCGCCTTCCTGCCTCCTATGGGTACGTTCCATCAGTTCGGCGGCGGTAGCGGCGGCACTACTCACAATGCGCCTGCCGGCGATGTAGCACCTGTGAAGTATGTGCAGGAAATGAAGATATATGAGCCACCCGTGGTCACCGACCTGGGCCTTGTTACCTATTACGAATACGAAGAGGCGCTTGCTGCTTCCAAAAAGCTACACAAGCCCATCATGCTCGATTTCACAGGTATCAACTGTGTGAACTGCCGCAAGATGGAATCGCAGGTATGGTCGCACCCCGAGGTCGCAAAGCGGCTGAAGGAAGACTTCATCGTAGCATCTCTCTATAGCGATATGAACCGCATAGAGTTGCCTAAGGAACAGCAGTACTACTCCAAAGATCTCGGCTCTGATATCGTTACACTCGGCAACCGCAATGCCGATATACAGGCCTCCAAGTTCGGCTCCAACTCCCAGCCCTTCTATTTTTATGTCGATGAGAATGGCAACAAGCTGGCCGATGCAGGCTACTCTTACGATCCCGATGTACAGAAGTTCATCGCCCACCTCGACAAGGTAAAAGAAAGATACAGGGCCCAAAACAATTAACGCATTTCTATAAAGACCCGGCCACAAAGGCCCGTTCATCTTTCAAGTGAACGGGCCTTTTACTTTTTCATATACCCACTGGCGCGGGTATGGGGCCAAGCCCTGTGCATAGCCGACCCGTGTCTACATAAAAGAACCGATCTGCGGTCGGGCAATATGAGCGCCTTTTATTTTGCCGTTCCCTGCCACGGCTTTAGCTTTACACCATGCCCGTCCGCATACAGCGTTATATCGCCATCCTGTCCGTAGTGCTTTTTGCAGCCAAGATGCTGGCATGGTGGCTCACCCACTCCGTCACCGTACTTACCGATGCGCTGGAAGGCATCGTCAATATGGTGGCAGGCTTCCTAGGCCTCTACAGCGTGGTGCTGGCCGCCCGCCCCCGCGATACCGACCACCCCTATGGTCATGGCAAGGTCGAGTTCATATCTGCCGGTATAGAGGGTACCCTCATCATCATTGCAGGCGGTGTCATAGTATACGAGGGTGTTCACAACCTGTTCATCCCACACACACTGCAGCACCTCAATATAGGTCTGGCCATCGTATCTGCTGCGGGGCTCATCAACTACCTTGCGGGCAGCTATGCGGTAAAGCAGGGGCAAAAGCTCAATAGCATGGTCATCACATCGGCAGGCGCACACCTCCTTACCGATGCCTATTCTACTATAGCCGTCATTGTAGGTGTGTCCATCATATTGCTTACCAACAACCAGTGGCCCTGGCTCGATGCCGTGGTGGCGCTCTTCTTTGCCATCATCACCATACGCACGGGTTACAAGGTATTGCGCCGCTCCATATCGGGCATGATGGACGAGATGGACCTCGGCACCCTGAAGAAAGTGATAGAGGTGTTGCAACAGCATCGCCACCCGGAGTGGATAGACCTGCATAACCTGCGTGTCATACAGTACGGCAGCCTCATGCACATCGATGCGCACCTTACCCTGCCCTGGTACCATAAGGTAGCCGATGCCGATAAAGAGATACACGAGCTGGAAGCCCTCATGCGCAGCCACCTCAGCGACCAGGTAGAGCTTTTCATACATATAGACGGCTGCATGCCCTACCAGTGCAAACTATGCGCCGTACCCGATTGCCCAGTGCGCCAGGAGCCGCTGCAGGCACAACTGCAATGGGACATCAACAACGTTTGGACAGATGCCAAGCACGGCAAGGGTAGTTAACGATAAAGATCAGGTATAGCAAATGAGGCCACTGACGCGGGTCTGGGGCATAGCCGACCCGTGTCCACATAAAAGAACCGATCTGCGATCGGATAATGGATTGATAAATGAGACCTCTGTGATAAGCCCACAACAGCATCACATACTTTGCGCTATGATACCGGCCAGTCTTGCCGCAGCATCGCTGCCCAACGCCACACCCATGCCCCCCATCCTGAATGCCCCGTACACACGCCCCGATATAGCTCTCACTATAGGCTTCCGCACACTGCCAAAGGCCATTATGCCTGCCCACCGCTGCGCCACGGTATAGGTGGTATATGGCAGTATCATATTGCGCAGCTTATCGTCCAGGTCGGCCTGTATCTGTTCGTTCAGGGCTATCTCTGTGGTGGTCTCTCCCTCTATGTCCATATTACGCCCACCGCCGAACAGCACCCTCCCATTTATCTCCCTGAAATAATAGTACCCCTTGTCAAAATGATACACCCCTCGCAACTTCAGCCCCGGCACGGGGTCCGTTATCAGTACCTGCCCTCTTCCGGGTGTCACCTCTTCATGCGGTAGCAGGCTGCGGGTAAATGCGTTCGTGCAAATGCTCAGTGCCGCACAGCGCAGTGGCCACACCTCCTTCCTGAAGGGGTCCTGCACAGCTACATTCACACCCTTATCATCCTCCTCATAGTTCTTTACCTCGGCCCCTGTCTTTATCTCCACACCCAGCGTCAGGGCCATATCTGTGAGGGCACGCATCATCATGCCCGTATGCAGGCCGCCCTCGCAGGTATTCTCTATCAGCGCTCTTGCATATGCCCCACCAAACCCGAATTCCGATATACGCCCGTTCGCAGGTACAAATGCATCTTTGCCTGTCACCGGCCGCAGCAGGTCGTTCAGGTATGCCAGCCTGTTCAGTGCATCGTATTCCTTATCGCTTATCAGCTCATGGCTGCCATTGGCCCTGTAGCCTATCCGTTCATCGCCCAGCCTTCCTCTCAATTTCACCAGCCCCTCTCTCCTTGCCGCAAAGAGCGATACCACCTCTTCCTCACTGTTCCGTTCCAGGTCGTCTAGCAGCTCGGTGGCGCTGCCCATACAGGCAAAGCCTGCATTGCGCGTGCTCGCTCCCGTAGGCAGCAGTCCCCGCTCCAGCACCAGTACCCGCTGCTGCGGCATCCGCTCGCGCAGCTCTATGGCCAGGCTCAGGCCCACTATACCCGACCCCACTATTATATGGTCGTAAAAGGAGAAGCTCTCCTGTTCCCAGTAACTAAGCATACCATAAAAGTAAACAGTACACACTAAAAAGCAGCGGCCTTGCAGGTACACTGCAAGGCCGCCATTCATATCATCCCAGTACATCTACGCTATGCTCACCTTTGGCTTCCCGGCCACTTTCTTACTGCGCCTGCCCCACCATATCATGAAACCCGTCACCGGCAGGCTGGCCGCCAGCAGGCTGGCAAAGAATGCCAGTACCTTACCTGCCAAACCCCATACTGCGCCTACATGTATGTCGTAGTTCATCCTTGCTATCTTGTCGGCCACGGTAGTATTGTGCAGGCGGCCATAGGCATGGGTCACCTCTACCTCTTGCAGGCTATACTGGTCAAAGTAGCGGTAGTCCGTCTTCCAGTAGGTGCTCGCATCGGGGTTCATAGCTGCCTCTATCGCTCCCGTATCGCTCTGCGGAAAGTGCACTTCTATCGTCTCAGCGGTAGCATGCTCGGCATTCATCTTTTTCCATATACGGTCCACGGCAGGCTCTTCGCCCGCTGCTGCCATGTTGTTCTTCTTCGATACCGGCTCGTAGAATGCCACGGCCTGCTTACCGCCCGATGCCACCCAATATATAGATATGGACACCCACTGAAAGCCCCACACCAGCCCTGTGATGGCTATGAAAATGGCCACCCAGCTCATATAGAAGCCCAGCACATTATGCATATCATAGTTCACCCGCCTCCACTTGGCGCTCCACTTTACAGAGAAACGCTGCTTGCGTGCGGCCTTGTTCTTTGGCCACCACAGTACTATCCCCGTTATCATCATCACCACGAATACCAGCGTTGCCGATGCTACTATAGGTTTACCAATGTCAGGTGGAAGCCACAGGTAAAAATGCCCGTTCACCACTATCCTGAAGAAGTCATCGTCCATGTTCTTCACCTTTAGTACCTGCCCCGAATAGGGATCTAGATACACCAGGTAGTAGTATTCAGGTTCATCATGGTAAAAGGTCACTACTACTGCTTTGTCCTTGCCACCATAGGTCACACTATGTGCCAGCTTTCCTGGCAGTTGTGCATTGGCTATGGCATACATGCGCGATGGCGCTATGTAGGCATCATTATGCGGTGTCACATACTGGTACGGCTTCGATACAGATTCTATCTCGCGCTGAAAGGCCAGTATGCACCCTGTGATACCCAGGAATAAAACCACTAGCCCGGACGCGAGTCCGAGCCAGAGGTGTATCTTCCCTATCGTTTTTTTTATCCTCATTAGAAACTGTAACCTACTGTCACCCTGAAATTGCGGGGGGCTTCAGCCTGCCAGTAGTAGGCGCCCACCCAGCTATAGTACGATCCGCTGTACAGGTATTCGTTCAGCATATTGAATACATTGGCAGTTACACGCAGCTTGTCGTTCTCCCAGCTCAGGCCGCCATCTACTTTCAGGTAGTTAGGCAGTGTAATGGATGGATCCGGTGCGGCCTCCCAGTATGTGGCCCTGTCGCCCAGGTAGGTAGCGCCGCAGTTGATGCCGAAGCCTTTCAGCGCACCGTTCTGTATGCGGTAGGTAAGCCATGCGTTGGCGGTATGCTTAGAGAAACCGGGCACCAGGTCACCCTCTTTCAGCGCTGTTACGCCCTCCGCTACTTTCAGCACCCTCGAATCTGTATAGGCATAGTTCACTATTATGCTCAGGTTCCTGGTTATGGTACCTTTCACATCCAGCTCCACACCCTGCGATACCTTCTGGCCCAGCTCTATGCTCAGGCCCGATGAAGGCAACTGTGTAGGATCGGCTATCAGCTCATTGTTCTTCAGTATGCGGTACACGGTCAGGCCCGAGCTCCAGCGGCCGCCATCCCATTGCTTCTTCACACCTGCCTCCGTATTGTTGCCTGTTATAGGCTGCACCTTGTCGCCATTGGTCAGTATACCGCTCTGCGGTACAAAGGCCTGGTCGTACAGGGCATATACCGCTGTCTGCTCGCTCAGCGAAACGCTAAGGCCTGCACGGGGCGTGAAGTGCTGCGCCTTGTTAGCAGGGCCTGCATATGCCTGTTTCAGGTCGGTATACCGGCCTGCCAGTGTCAGCCTTGCTTTGTTATCAAAGAAGCCCAGCTCGTCCTGTACATACAGGCTGCTATAGGTCATGTTCTGGTAGCCATAGCCTGCCTGCGCGCGCTCTGCCAGTGGCTTTGTCCTGTCAAATTCAGGATAGCCTGTCACAGGCACACCCAGGTTCGGGTTCTTTGGGTCAAAGAGGTTGGCGCTGTCGTCCAGGTCGTGCGACTGGCTCCAGTCTGCCAGGTAGTCTTTGTTGCCCATGTCCACACCACCCAGTATGTTGTGCGTCACTGCTCCCGTAGTAGCCTTACCGTTCACAAATATCTGGCCCATGCTCATGTTGCTCGTAGCATCCCATATGCCTATGTTGCGTATCATGGTGCCGTCGGGGTTCACCTTGCTCGGCCACATCGATGCACCCTGCTGGTAGTACTGGAAACGTGCCACCTGGCCCGTTACACGCCAGTTGTCATTTATGTTGTGCTGCATGTTCAGGTACAGGCTATGGTCGTCTATACGCACACCGGGTGTACCTGCAGGTAGCGAGGTGAAGTCTACAGGCAGTGTAGCATAGCCATCCGGAGAGAACACATAGTAAGAGCCCACATTGCTCATATTGGCACGCTGGTAGGTATACTCCATGGTCACCTTTGTCTTGTCGTCCAGTTGGTAGCTTACCACGGGCGCTATGGTATAGCGGTCGTTATACTCGTTCGCCCTGAAAGACCCCTTGTTCTGCCCTGCTACGTTCAGCCTGTACAGCACTTTGCCGTTCTTGCTCAGTTTGCCGTCCAGGTCCAGCGCGCCCCTGAAGAGGCCATAGCTGCCCATCGTCAGGCTCACTTCGCCCTTCTCTACGCCTGTAGGTTTTTTGGTCACCACATTGTACATACCTGCAGGATCCCCGCTAGACAGCATGAAACCCGCAGGGCCTTTCACGAATTCTATCGTCTCTACAAAGCTCATATCTTCTGTAAGCGGGCCCCAGTAAGAGTTCACTACATTGAAGCCATTGCGGAAGGCCTGTATCTGCGCACCGCGTGCCGATATATTGGTGTACATATCGCCCCAGTGCTCCATGCGCACCAGGCCGCTCACATTACGCACCAGGCCGTCGCTCATGCTTATCACCTGCTGGTCTTTCAGCATCTTGCCGGTCACTACCTGTATGTTCTGTGGCACCTCGTGTATGGGTGTCGTCAGGCGCAGCCCGCTCGATGTCGTTTTGCTGTTATACCTGTTCGCATTGTCCTTTATGGTCACTTCTTCCAGTGTCCTTGCGCTCTCTGTCAGCGCTATCTCTATAGTAGCTGTCTCACCCTCGGCCACTGTCAGGTTCTTTTGTATGGCCGCGCGTCCTGCCGGCGATACTACTATAGTATGCGCACCGGCTTTTACGTCCTTTATAGTAAAGTTTCCTTTCCTGTCTGTGGTGGCTCCCTTGGTCGTGCCCAGCACGCCCACGTTTATGAATTCTGCAGGCACATTGTCAGAGGTCTTTATGGTACCCGTTATGGTACCGCTCTGTGCCAGTATTACCCCGCTTGTAAATAGCAGAATGAATAGAATAATGGTCGATCTCATGCTTTTTGAATTTTTCTGGCCGCGAAAGTATACAGGCATACACCCGGCCATCTTCAAAAACGGGAGATCGATCTTTATAAACGGGAATATCAGCGAATGGCATATGACCGCACAACAACGTGCGGCCGAGGCAATAACATTAAATGATCACTTGAATATATACATTTAGCCCTACCGCCGCTCTTACTCTTTCACCACCTTTATCGCCTGGCGTTGGGTAGCGGTCTCAGCACGCAGCAGGTATATGCCCGCAGGCAGGCTGTTCATTGGCAATATAAAGGCATCATTATAGCCACGGCTAAAGGTCCTCTCAGCCGTCAGTATCATCCTGCCTGTTACATCTATCACGGCAAAAGATACCGGCCCATCCTCATCGGGCGCTACTACTATGCGCAGCTCATTGCCTACAGGGTTGGGCGCTGCACTTACCCATACCCCCGGCGCAAAAGGCTTTACGTCTTTCACACTCATTGCCTGCTTAGAGCAGCCAAGGTCGGGTATGCCATAGCCTTGCTGGGCCGTGGGGGCGGTATACCTGCTGGCGCAGCGTATTATGGCGTCCCTCAGTTGGTAGGGCGTTGCCGTAGGATAGGCCTGCCACAGACATGCCGCCCAGCCCGCTATCTGCGGGGTAGAGAAAGATGTACCGTTCTGATTGCCATAGCCCGACCCTACGAATACCGCTGCAGACTGCCCCATACCGCACACATCGGGCTTCACGCGGCCTGCCGCATTGGGGCCAAAGCCACTGTTCGCAGCGCTCACGCCCGAATAGTCTACCGATCCTATGGTCAGTGCGCTGTCGGCATCGCCGGGGGTCAGTATCATGTTCCAGCCACCACCGCCCTCGTTTCCTGCCGATGTCACAAAGAGTATACCCTTCCGTGTGGCCATATTGGCGGCCTGCGCGGCAATAGTGGTATTGCCGTCAAAGTCTGCCGCGAACACGAAGTTGTCCGCCGCATCATCAAATAGGTTATACCCCAGCGAAGACGATATCACATCCACGCCTATGCTGTCGGCGCGTTCGCTGGCCATCAGCATATTTGCTAGCTCTATACGCTGCTCCGAAAAATTGTCCTCTGTCACATACAGCGCATACGATGCCATAGGCGCGCTGCCTATATAGGTGCCGGGCTCATATCCCGCCATGGTCGATAGCGCCCTGGTGCCATGCGTATCATACGCATATACCTCATCTGTCCCCAGCTTGAAGTTGTGCTTGTCTACCACCCTGCCGCCGCTCACCATAGCGGCAAAGCCCGGGTGTGTGTCCACATCCAGGAAACCTGCATCCATTACAGCTATCAGCTTGCCATTGCCTGTATAGCCGGCATTGTGCAGTACATCGCCATGCACCAGCCCGGTCTGTACCCAGGTGTTCAGGTAATCCGAACCCGTCCATGTTTTTTTATATCCCTGTGCGCCGGTGGCAGGTACGCCATCATCCGGCACAGGCCTCCGCAGCGAGTCTGCATAATACCCCACCTGCCTTATGCTGCTCACATAGGGTTTGCCCTCTATGTTGTGTATCATGGCCGAGTCGCGCAGAAGTATCACGCACATGTTCAGCCATTTCGATGTTCCGTGCAGCTTGCCGTCCGTCAGGCTTAGTACGGTATCTATATAAGTGGTATTTACAGGCAGGTCGGTACTGTCTATGGCTATGCCCTGTGTGGTACGCCTCAGCAGCGCACGCGAAGAAAGATATGAAAGCGGGGAAGAAAGGCTGTAAGTGGTATTGTTCTTGTCTGTAAAGCGCACCATGTATGCGAATTGCTCGGCCCACAGGTCGCTACCTGCCGCTACCATTGCGGCTATCAGCAATATCACTCTTGCACTGCGGCACATATTAGTTGTGGTCTATAGCCCTCATCACTACCGACACCCCGTTCAGGCACTGCGAGTTGTACGCCCTGTACGTCCAGTGAGTGAACTCACGGTACACAAGGCCCACATTATATGCATATACCGCTTTCGAATAGGTACGGTAGGCGGCCACACCCGTGTCCACACCCGGGTAGTTCACCGACTCGTCATTCTCCAGCACGGTCACGGTATTATCAAAGTTCAGTTTCGCCGTATTGTACGACTTCTGGTAATTCATGTATTGGTAGTCCCAGTTCGTAAGGTAGGTCATGGTAGGATCTGTGGCAGGTACATAAACATTACCCTTCCACTTTATACCCTCCGTTATCGGGAACATCATTTTCACATACCTCACCCCATCCTGAGACCAGTTAAGGCTGTTGCCCGTGGGGTTCAGCAGTATCACGCTGTGGGGTATCCACGGCGCACCTTCGTACGGCCGTGCAAATATGTCCACTATGTAGTTCAGCCTGTTATAAAAGTTGCTCCTGTCGGTAAAGGTGTCCGTCACCACATACTTCAACTGCGATTTTATGCGGTATTGCGTACACAGGTTCTCATCATAATAGATAGAATCCACATCGTACGTCACATATTTACCGAATGTCAGTGGAAAGTAGTTACGGGTGATATCACCTGTTTCCTCATTTTTTTTCCGGCACGAACTAAGAAGCGCAACACATGCAGCAACGAGCAATAACAGCGAGAAGACCTTTTTAGCCATAGGTACTTGGGTGCAGAATACGTTTAAGAACGTAAATATAATAAAATAAACCGAAAAGAGGTATTTATTCTTGAGCAGCAGGTAAAAGGGTAAATAGTTAAAAGGTGAAAGGGTAAAATGGCAAAAAGGATAAATGGTCGAATGGGGAATGCCGAATGTATCCTCTAAATGCAAAAGGCAACAGCTCATTCCCTTATTAGCGGATCGACCTATTACCTTTTTAACGAATTACCTTTTTAACGGATCGCCCAATTAGCGCAGCCCCTGCCCGAAGAAACGGCAGTCGTAAGACGATGTATCCCTTTCTACATGGTACACCAGCCACAGCGAGTCGTTCCTCATCCTGCCGCTGCCTATATAGGTGAGGCTGTTGTTACTGCCCTGAAAGGTAAAGGTGTCTACGCCCTGCATGGTGCAGTAGGCGCTGTCGTCCATATCATTCAGTATGTTCTTCATTATCATTTCGCGCGGGTCGCCCAGGTTCGCACGGAAGTAGATGGGATAGGTGAAGTACAGCACGGTGTCCGACGAGCAGGTATCGCGCCCGTTATACGTCTTCATGAACTTGTCGCGGCTCAATATCTCGCACCTTGCACCCTCAAAGCCCGTAGGGCATACACATTTCCCGCCATCGCAGGCTCCCAGGTTCAGGCATATCACGTTCTCACACTCATCTCTCTTACAGGCGGTATAGGTTATCACCGAAAAAAGGGCTGCAATGACCGCGACCGTAAGCAATATGTTGCGCTTCAGCATAAGTAAAAGCTATTTTATTTTGAGTACGCTAAAATATCTATCTTCTGATCAAAGATAATCTACAAGACGGTATTTTTCACATATTCGTGAGTATAAATGAGCATATATACCCCTGACCCACCCAAAAATACAGGCCCCGCAAATTACGGGGCCTGTCAGTTCTCACGGTGTCAGGGAAATGTCTTTCACCAGCTTGTACCGGTATGTGGTACAAATCTAAGCATAAGAAGTGATGTATTTATCTTTTGCGTGCAAAGTTTTGTTCACCCCATTCATGCCCTTGTACGCAACACGCCCAACATACTGTATCTTCGTGTTTTGCGTTATTCCTCCGAAGACCGGTAAATATTCATGCGATACGGAAAGATCCTCGCGATCCTTATATTCTTACTCTCCTCTCTCACGGCAGCGGCCCAGCGGCCTGCCCTGTCCATGCCCGATCACGATGACAAGCTCTATTATTTCGGCATCTCCTTCGGGTTCAATTATTCCGTTCACCGCATCAATTATTCTACCTCCTTCGCCACTACCGATACCTTCAAGCGCATTCAGCCCCTCTGGAAGCCCGGCTTCAACATGGGCCTTATGGGCAACCTCCGCCTCACCTCTTTCATAGACCTCCGTTTCTTACCCACCCTCGTCTTCACCGAAAAACGCATGCGGTTCGAATACGGTATACCCAAAGACAGCATTGCCGACAGGTCCATAGAGTCCATCTACATGCACCTGCCTATACAGTTCAAGTTCAAGAGCGATCGTATGAAGAACTTTCGCTTCTATGGCCTTGCCGGTGGCAAGTTCGATTACGACCTGGCAGCCAATGCCCGCTCCCGCCGCTCTGACGAATTTCTGAAGATAACACCCATAGATGTAGGTATGGAGTTCGGCGTAGGCTTCGAGTTCTTCAACCCCAACTTCATCTTCTCTCCCGAGATAAAGTTGAGCCAGGGCTTTGCCAACCAGCTCTTCCGCGACCCCGAGCTACCCCTCACCAACGCCATAGACCGCCTCAGCACCCGTATGATAGTTATCTCCTTCCATTTGGAGGGGTAAATGGATCCCCTTCCCCATTTCCCCCCAATTTCTGCACTCCATACCCAAGGTTTGCTGCAAGCCGTACGTCTTATATAGCATACACCACTGCCTATGAAGAAGATATTCCTCCTGCACATTGTTTCCATAATGGCCCACGCTCTAGATGCGCAGATAATAACTACGGTGGCGGGTGGAGGCTCTGCCGGGCTAGGTGATGGCGGTGCTGCTACCAATTGTCAGCTATATGAACCGAGTGGAATAACAACAGATGCGGCAGGTAATATGTATATCGCAGACAGAGCCAGCCACCGTATTCGGAAAGTGAATACAGCGGGTATAGTATCTACAATAGCAGGAACAGGCATTGCAGGATACTTAGGCGATAATGGACCTGCGACATTAGCAAAGCTTGCTGAGCCAATTGGGATAGCAATAGATGCGGCAGGTAATATCTTTTTTTCAGAAGTGGGGAATAGCTGTGTACGAAAGATAAATACTGCTGGCATCATAACCACTATTGCGGGAAATGGTACCATGGGGTATTCCGGTACCGGTGGACCCGCTACAAATGCGCAACTAAGTGGCCCCGGCTACATTGCATTAGATGCAGCAGGCAACATATACATACCTGAATATGATAATCATTGTGTAAGGAAAGTAGATGTGTCAACGGGCTTGATCTCTTTGATAGCAGGTACCAACATATCTGGTTATAGTGGCGATGACGGCCCTGCTACCGATGCTAAGATGCGAAGCCCGCAAGCAGTAGCTTTAGATGGACTCGGAAATATGTATATAGCTGATTATACCGATTTCCGTATTCGAAAAGTAGACCCTTCCGGTATTATAACTACGGTAGCAGGTACAGGTATGGAAGGATATAATGGTGACAATATCATGGCAACGGCCGCCGACATTAAAAAGCCAGTGTATCTTGCAACAGATAATTCTAATAATGTCTATATAAGCGATACTTATAACTATAGGGTGAGAAAGATAAGTAGTTCTGGTATCATCTCAACAATAGCAGGTCAGGGAGTAGGTGGATTTAGCGGAGATAACGGTCTTGCCACCGGGGCTAAATTTCAAGGTATTACAGGTCTAAAAATTGATCTAGCAGGTAATGTATTTGTTAGTGACGCCATCGTAAACCGTGTACGGCGCATAAGTGCTCCTGTAAAACTCAATGTGGTGCAGAGATCAGGGCCGGATGTGAGAGTATACCCAAACCCAAGTAGTGGACATTTTATGATAAGAATAAATAGCGATATGCGAGAAGAGGCTTTAGTAAGGGTGGTAAATGCTATGGGTAGCATAATAACTGAGATGCATATACCGACCGATCAAGCTATGCCTATAGACTTGGATGTACCTACTGGTATCTATTTGCTGTCCGTTTGGCTAAATGGCACAATAGCGACAGAAAAGATAAACGTAATTCGATAACCACTCGTCCTCGTCTGTGACGAGGATGCAACGGCAGTGCGTTTGCAACGCACGAGATCCCCACTGGCGAGAGAGTTAGCGCAGCGCTCTCGTGCCACACACAGGTCAGCCGGTCTGCGACCATAAGTGTTCGAAAGTTTGCCTTTCTTTGTATAACCATTTCTTTCATATTTGAAAGCTCAACG
>NZ_BAABFA010000013.1:0-2512 GCF_039540515.1 Nemorincola caseinilytica
GGTAGCTCCTATGTCGGCTATGGTGCTTGCACTGCTTGTCCATGTACCGCTGCCTACACTGTTGGTGAGAGTAGCAGATGCACCTGCAGCAATGGTCGTTGTACCTTCTATAGCAGCAGGCGTTGGCAGCACATTCACTGTCGTGAACTTCGCACAGCCTGTAGCTTCTATTTGGTAGTAGATGTTCACAAGGCCTGTGCTGTTGCCTGTCACAACACCTGTACTTCCGTCTACCGATGCTATTTCGGGGTTACCGGTCAGCCACATACCACCCGGCGTTGCACATGTGAGTGTCACCGAGTTGTCCTTACATACTGATGCGCCTGTTATAGCAGCCACGGCAGGATGTACGCTCACGGTCTTTGTAGCGAAGCAGGTAGCGTTCACCTTGTAGGAGATGGTAGTGGTACCTGCGGCCACGCCTGTAGCCACACCTGTAGTGCTCACTATTGTGGCCTTGGCAGTGTTGGCGCTGCTCCATGTGCCGCCTGTGCCGCCTGTGAAAGTAGCGGTCATAGCGGGGCATATCGCATCAGGTCCTGATATCTCAGGTGTTGCGTTCACGGTCACTATCACTGTGCGTGGGCATCCTGCTGCCGAAGTGTAGCTGATGTTGACCATGCCGGGAGTTGTGCCGCCGGTCACTATACCCGTAGTGCCGGTGCCTGTTGCTACAGTGGCCATATCTGTATTGCTGCTGCTCCATACACCGCCTGTTGTAGCAGATGTAAGTGTAGTAGTTGTATTGTTACATACAGAGAATGTACCTGTTATTGCTGCCGGCATTGCGGCCACGGTCAGTGCCATTATCTTGCGGCAACCGTTGGCCAGTGTGTAGCTGATGTTGGTGTTGCCTGCGCTGGCTCCGGCTGTGATGATACCGGTGCTGGCGCCTATCGTAGCTGCCGATGTTGAAGAACTTACCCATGTGCCGCCTGCTACTGTATTTGTCAGTGTGTCTGTTTTGCCGGCGCAAATAGTGTTATTGCCCACTATCGCTGCAGGAGCTGTGTTCACGGTCACCACTATGGTGCGTGCACAACCCAGCGCATTGGTATAGCTGATGGTAGCTGTACCTGCAGCCACACCTGTCACTATACCGGTGATGCTGGTACCTGTTGCCACGGTGGCCTTTTCAGGATCGGCCGAGCTCCAGGTCTGGCTTGCGGTAGAGTTCGTGAGGGTAGTGGTAGCGCCTTCGCAAACGGCGGTAGTACCGGTGAAACTAGTGGGTTGAGCTTTCACGGTCACTACTTTGGTTGTGCGGCAACCTGCAGGCATGCTGTAGCTGATGGTTACGGTTCCTGCTATGACGCCATTCAGTATACCTGTAGTCGAGCCGATGGTGGCCACTGCGGTGGCAGCGCTGGTCCATGAGCCACCGGTAGCGGTATTGGTGAGTGTTGCCGATGCACCTGCACAGATGCTGGTATTGCCTGCAATGGTATCGGGCAGTGCATTCACTGTCACTATGCGGGTATTGATGCAGCCTGTAGCGGTGAGTTTGTAAGATATGGTGGCCGTACCGGGTGCTACACTTGTTACCAGACCGGTACTGCTTACCGTTGCTACATCGGCATCGTCGCTGAGCCATGAGCCGCCTGTAGAGGTTGTGGCCAGTGTGGTGGTAGTGCCATTACATATGGCAGCCGTACCTGTTATGGCAGCAGGGATGGCATTGACAGTGATGATGCGTGAAGTGGCGCAACCCGGTGCCAGTGAATAGTATATAGTGGTGGTACCTGCTGCCGATCCGCTCACAAGGCCCGATGTGCTCACTGTAGCCCTTGCCGGAGTACTGCTTGTCCAAGTACCTCCGGAGGTTTCATGTTCCAGTTGCAGGGTAGCATCTTTACATACTGCATATGCAGGAGCTGTGATGGCCGCAGGTGCGCTTATCACTGTTATGTCCTTTGTGGTGTAGCAGGTAGTGCTGGTCCTGTAGGTGATGGTGGCAGTACCTGCAGCTGCGCCTGTGAGCAGACCTGTGCTGGTGGCAATGGTAGCATTAGCAGTGCTGCTGCTGGCCCATGTGCCACCCGTGGTGGTATTGGTCAGGGTCATAGTTCCGCCCGAGCATACGGTGGCTGCTCCTGCTATTGCAGGCAGTGGTGCAGCTACGGTGACGGTAGTGGTGCGTGCACATCCTGCTGCATTGGTATAGCTGATGAGTGCCGTACCTGCCGAAAGACCTGTGATGATACCTGTAGCAGCGCCTGCAGATGCAGTAGGATGCATGCTGGTCCAGATGCCGCCGGTAGGTATGGAAGCAAGAGTGGTGGTGCCGCCTGCGCATGTGCTTGCAGTACCTGTTATGATACCGGGCAGTGCGCTCACGCTTACTATTTTGGTAACGCGGCATCCGCCTGGCATGTTGTAGCTGAGGGTAGCGGTACCTGCGGCTATACCTGTAAGGATGCCGGTGTTCGAGCCCACTGTTGCCACGGACACAGTAGAGCTGGTCCATGAGCCGCCGGGTACAGCATTGGTATATGTCGCGGTGGCGCCTGCG
>NZ_BAABFA010000014.1:0-141266 GCF_039540515.1 Nemorincola caseinilytica
CCATTTCACAAAGGTAATACAGTTCGTGCTTAGTCGGTCAAGCATGGATTTTCAAACTGAGACACTACCGATTATTAGGAAATATACATAACAAAATATACATTTGTAAAAGCGTAAGACCCTCCTTTTCCTCTCCCTATCACTTTACTGAAATAAAAAAATAATGACCGGGAACCAACGTTGTTTGGGGAATGACATGTCTTATGATTTTAACAGTAAATTTGAATTGAAGGCTGCTATTCTTTTTGTAAACAATGATCGTAAACAGGAATTTGAGATGACATATACCTTTTTAAAGAAGATCGCCGGACTGAGCCTTGTGCTCTCGTTCATTTTTTCCGTGTCGTTCGGCCAGCTTACTATCACCGACACGGCCAATACCTGTAGCTCGCATGTGCTTCGGGCCCAGATAACGGGTACGCTGCCTACAGGTACAGGCCTAACGGGTGATGATGACTACTCCGGCCTCTTCCCGATAGGGTTCACGTTCAACTTCTATGGCACCAACTATACACAGCTGGTCATAGGATCGAACGGCGTACTGAATTTTAATGCGGCACTGGCAGGTGCTTATTGCCCATGGTCTATAACCGGACAGCTGCTGGGTAATGCCAACATGCGCAATGCCATATGCGGTCCCTGGTGCGACATACTGATAGGCGCGGGTGGCTCTATAACCCGTACCTCTACAGGTGTGGCGCCCAACAGGAAGTTCGCGGTGACCTGGTGCGGCACACGCATGTATTCATGTACTGCAGAGTGGACCACCACACAGATCATCATTTACGAGACCAGCAACATCATAGAAGTGCATACAGCGCACAAGACCGCCTGTGCATGGAACAGCGGCCGCGCTATAACAGGTGTACAGAACGCAGCAGGTACCGTGGCCACAGTGGCCCCCGGCCGCGACTGGAACCCATCGTGGACAGTGATAGCACCGCCAGAGGCATGGCGCTTCACACCATCGGGCGCTACCTATACCGTAGCTTCCATTACTTATGCTCCCATGCCATATGCTACATCAGGTATCTACTGGTACAATGCCACTACGGGCGCATATCTGGGCTCTGGTCCTTACCTGCCTGTGAACCCCACAGTGCCTACCACCTACATGGCGGCTGCACTTGGCTGTAACGACTCTACAAAGGCATATTATACTGTGGTTCCTTTTGGTTGCCTTGCAGTGCAGTCCAATGCACCTTGCGTCGGCGACACTTTGTGGCTGAACGCATCGGGAGATTCTACGGGCGCTACCTATGAGTGGCAGGGCCCTGCACCGTATACAGGCCCTGTGCTTTCTACTGCGCAGAAGTTCTTCCGCTTCCCTGCTACTGCTGCTATGTCCGGTACATACCGTGTTATAAAGATAGTAGGCGGCATGAGGGATACAGCTTATGGTACCGTCAATGTTTACAGGCCCCCGGTGGTCACGGCTACCAGCAGTATGGGTCTCTGCGCCCCTATTACCAGCACAGTGAACCTTTTCTGCAATACCGACTCGGTATGCTCTGCATGGTCATGGACGGGCCCGGCAGGTTTCTCCTCCGGCCTGCAGAACCCCATCATCAATCCATTCGATATAACTAAAGAAGGCGTCTACTCTGTCACGGCCACATCCACACATGGGTGTAAGGGCTCGGGTTCGGTATTGGTAAAACCCGGTCCTGCGCCTATCATAGGGCCTAGCCAGGTATGCCAGTATTTCTCCATTACCCTGTCCGATGCGACACCGGGAGGTGTGTGGAGCAGCAGTAACCCTGCCATAGCATCTATAACAACGGGTGGCGTGGTATCGGGCCTTACACCGGGTACGGTGACCATAAGCTATTCCATGCCCAATGGTTGCGGAACGGCCACTACCGTTACCGTGAACGGCAAACCGCTACCGCCAATAGTACCAGAGGTACGTCCCTGCCAGTTCACAGTGCAGGGTGCGCTGTCTGTTACTGTTACCGGACCGGGATATACTACTACATGGTACGGCCCGGGCGTAACACCGCCCATGCCATTTGGCAGCGGCAACAGTACTATAGTACCTGCTACCGATGTGCCCGGCATTACAGAATACTGGGTAACGCAGACATCGCCTTTCGGTTGTGTGAGCGATAGCGTAAGGTTCCCGGTACGCATAGTTCCGGAGCCTGCAAGGCCGGCCACCCAGGATTCCAGCTATTGCCAGCACGATCCGCTGGTAGCCCCTGTGGTAGCCTTTGGCGACAGCCTCAGGTGGTATACTACTTCTACCGCACCCGGTTTCTCAGGCTCGTTCATAGCGCCTACACCATCTGTCACCAATCCGGGTGTAACTACATATTATGTGACACAGCAACAGCTTGGCTGCGAAAGCCCCAAAGCGGCGCTTACCGTTACAGTACTGTACAAGCCTGAGTTCAAGATAACAGCCACCAAGGATTGGGTGTGCCAGTACGATTCGCTGGTACTGGGCAATACCGCACCTGCAGGTATGGTAGACCCCGGCTTTATATGGCAGCTGCCTATAGGCGCAGCGTTCGTGAACGGTACGAATGCCGGCGTTCCGTCGGTAGAGGTACGTTTCGATACCGTATGGGGCAGGCACGATGTGTACCTCACCATCAGCACCTATAAAGGCCGCTGCTCTACTACCGAGTTCATACCTATAAAGGTGATACCCGCGCCTGATGCACGCTTGTACATCAACCCCGATGTATGTCTTGGCGATACTGTATCGCTGGCCCTGAACAGCCATAGTGCGAACTCGCATACCTATACATGGATCATGGATGGCGCACCAATGCTGTCGTCTCCGGATATAAACATCGTAACTGCAAATGTGAACTCAGGCGGCCCTTACCTGGTGTCGTTCAATAAGGTAGGTCTGCACATCTTCAACATTACCGGTATCACAAAAGAAGGCTGTACGGCACAGCCCAGGGGCGATACAGTGAAGGTACATGCACTGCCCGACCCAAGGTTCACTGTATCGCAGATACCCAACAAGTTGTGTGTAGAGGACAGCGTACTGTTCACTGCCAATGTGAAGGACTATGGCTACAACTACAAGTGGGAGCCCGAGCATTCATTTGCCAACCAGAACAAGCCCGAACTGTGGGGCAAAGTAGAGCTTACCCGCAGCAGGATATCGCTGACGGTTACCGATGCGTTCGGTTGCGATGCTACCTACACCAAGCAGATAAACCCCGACGAGTGCTGCTCTGTGACCATGCCAAATGCCTTTACGCCTAATGGCGATGGCCGCAACGACAGGTACCGCCCAATATTCGACGGCTACAGGAGGTTCCATGTGTTCAGGGTCACCAATCGCTGGGGCCAGACCGTGTTCGAAAGCGGCAATTCCGACCCATCGTGGGATGGTACATACAATGGCGTACCACAGGATATGGGTACATACTTCTTCTACCTGAAGTATGACTGCGGCGGCAAAGCCCTGGAAACAAAGGGCGATGTGATGCTGATACGATAATAACAGTAAGAACTATAAAGCGAGATGCCACTGCAGAAATGCAGTGGCATCGTTCGTTAATGGAGAAAGCCCCTCCCCATCCCTGCCTGCGGCAGGCAGGCCTCCCCCGAAGGGAGGGTGGTGTCTCTCGCCTTATAATTTCTATTTGCCATGCCGATCCTTATTATCGGTATTACTTGTCTTATCTTTGAGGGTATATGTCAGCAGTATCATTCAGCAAAGAGAACGGCGTAGCCTACATAACGCTCAACAGGCCCGATAAATACAACAGCTTCAACCGCGAGATGGCGTTGCTGCTGCAGCAGCACCTGGACACCTGTGCCACCGACGACGAGATAAGGTGTGTATACCTTACCGGCGCAGGCAAGGGTTTCTGCTCGGGTCAGGACCTCTCTGAGGCAATGAACCCCTCGCCCGAAGACTTTGAGCGTATGGTGACAGAGCATTACAATGCTACCATACTGCGCATACGCAATATAGAGAAGCCTGTGATAGCCGCGGTGAACGGTGTGGCCGCAGGTGCAGGCGCCAATATAGCCCTGGCGTGCGATATAGTGCTGGCCGCAGAGAGCGCATCCTTCATACAGGCCTTTAGCAAGATAGGCCTGATACCCGATAGCGGTGGCACATGGTTCCTGCCCAGGCTGGTAGGCCTGCAGCGCGCTGCCGCCCTTATGATGACGGGCGACAAAGTAACTGCTGCCGAGGCAGTGGCCATGGGTATGATATACCGCGCATATGCCGATGACCAGTTCGAGGCCGAGACCAGGAAAATGGCCGCCACGCTGGCGCAGATGCCTACCAAAGGGCTGGGCCTCACCAAGCGCCTGCTGAACCGCACCTTTGAGCATGGTATAGAGCAGCAACTGGATATGGAAAAAGAGGTGCAGGTACAGGCCGGCAGCTCTTACGACTTCCGCGAAGGGGTGCAGGCATTCCTGGAAAAGAGGAAGCCGGTTTTCAAGGGTAAATGACCTTGCTTACAGGGTAAGGGTGCCATTATTTTTCTGTTACCATATGGTATGCCGCGGAGCGGCATGATATTCACAGTGTGTGGTGGATAAATATATGCATGACGGGCCTGCACTGTCATGCAGCGCATGCCTGTAGTAGAGTACTTTTGCAGTAGCTATGCGGTATATATTTCTCGTATTGTTGTTGCTGGCCGGTACCAATGTGCAGGCACAGGCGCCGGACCCGGTGGCCTATGGCATAGATACGCTTACCGATAGCGCCACACTGGCCGCATGGGCCACCTACCGCATAGACAGCACATTTGCCGAGCACCCTATGCTGGCAAGCCCATATGTGATAGGCGATGTGCAGTCGCTGCACCAGTGGGTATCGCAAACGTCCGACTTCTACCTGCTGCTCTCGCTCTGTTTCATATTGGGGCTTATCCGGTATATGGATACGCGTTACTTCACCAACCTGTGGCGGGCCTTCGTGAACCCTACACTGAGCAACAGGCAACTGAAAGAGCAACTGCAGAGCGCCGGGCTGCCCAATTTCCTCATGAACGTGTTCTTTGCCTTTGCCGGAGGCGCCTATATATACTATGTGGTAAAATTCTTCACGGCAGAGCCGCAGGGCAGTGTACCGCCATCGCTGCTCATCATTATGCTCATAGCAGGTACGGGTATCATATATGTGGCCAAGTATGCAGCCGTGCGCTTCAGCGGCTGGGCCTTCAGGGTAGAGGGTATCACAGAGCACTATCTTTTCAATGTTTTTCTCATCAATAAGATACTCGCCATCACCCTGCTGCCCTTCATTATAGTACTGGCTTTTGGCGGGCGCGAGTGGGTGCAGCAGGTGGTAGTGGTGTCGTTCATAGCGGCCGGCGCGCTGCTGCTGAACAGGTATATGCGGTCGTGGAAGGTGTTCGGCTCGTTCTTCCAGTACTCCAAATTCCATTTTTTTATGTACCTTTGCGCCTCGGAATTATTACCACTGGCAGTATTGATGAAATTATTGGTAAAAGGATTAATGTTTTACTAATGATGTTTCAATTGTATATGGGGTGAATTCCGGCGAAACCTCTTTTATTGATCTTAGTATATGGCCAAAGCAGTGCGTTCGCAAAAAAAGAGTGCTGAGAAAAAGGAAGTGAAGATCAGCCGTATATTGATCACTCAGCCCCGACCCGAGACGGATAAGTCGCCCTATTTCGACCTTGCGAAGAAATACGAACTGACGCTTGATTTTCATCCGTTCATAAGAGTGGAAGGGCTAAGTGGTAAGGAGTTCCGCAAGCAGCGTGTGGATATAATGGAGTATAGCGCCATCATATTCACCAGCCGTTATGCCGTAGACCATTTCTTTCGCATATGCGAAGAGCTGAAGGTAAAGGTGTCGCAGGATATGAAGTATTTCTGCATCACCGAGGCCGTAGCGCTGTATCTGCAAAAGTTCATACTGTATCGCAAACGCAAGGTGTTCTTCTCTGCCGATGGCAGCACCGGCGGCCTGCAGGACGTTATCAGTAAGCACAAGAACGAAAAATACATACTGCCAGTATCGGACAATGGTAAGAACGATATAGCACAGCACCTGGAGAAGCACAACATAAAATATGCCGATGTGACACTGTACAAAATGGTGTCGAACGACATAAGCCCGGTGATGAACGACAAGTATGATATGATCGTATTCTTCAGCCCGTTCAGCGTGCAGACCCTTTTCGAGCACGATCCCATGTTCAAGCAGAATGGCACCATGATAGGCGCCTTCGGTCCTACCACATCAAAGGCGGTAGAGGATAGCGGCATGAGGCTGGATGTGAAAGCGCCCGCACCCAATGCCCCATCTATGGTATCGGCGCTGGAACTATTCCTGGCAGCAGCAAAGTAATAGTACTGCTTACATTTCCCCGTTCTTCCTCTCAGCGAAGTACATATCTATCTCGCCCTTGTTCTTGGCGGGCATTTTGCCGCGGTAGGTACACCGGAAGTCGTCCTTTACCATTTCGTATGTGATGCCTGAGATGTTCACCTTGCCTGTCTCGCCCGCAGACTCCATGCGCGAGGCTATATTCACGGTATCGCCCCAAATATCATAGGCGAATTTTTTGATGCCTATGATACCCGCTATCACCGGCCCTGTATGTATGCCTATACGCACCTCGAAGACATTGCCGCCACGCGCTTTCTCTTCACGGTTGCGCTGCTCCATAAAGTCGCGTATCTCTATGCCTGCGCGTACCACGTTCAGCGCACTGGCGGGTACAGCAGTACCAAAGCCGCCTGCGCACATATAAGAGTCGCCTATGGTCTTTATCTTCTCTATGCCGTATTTCTCTATTATCTTGTCAAAGGCCGAGAAACAATAGTTCAGATCGCTGATAAGCTGCTCGGGACTTATACTTTCTACTATGCGGGTAAAATCTTTGAAGTCGGTGAAGAGCACCGTTACCGAGCCATAGTTGCGACTGCGTGCTGCACCCTTCTGCTTTAGCTCTGCGGCCACTTCTTCGGGCAGTATGTTCAGCAGCAGTTGTTCGGTCTCGTGCTGTTGTTTCCTCAGTTCATCGGTACGCTCTGCCACTTTTTGTTCCAGCATCTCGTTCTGGGTGCGCATCAGCACCTCTTTCTCTTTCTTGTAGTTATTGAACCTGTCGGCAAGTGCAAAGGAGAGTACCAGGCACTCTATGAGGGCCGCTATCTGCATAGAGTGCTCGGTAAAGAAGTTGTACTCTATTACATTAAGATTGTTGAGGATGAAGATGACCACCCCAAGACCTATCACCGACCATGCGGTGAGGAAGAAGCGGGCGGGTTTGTACCCTTTGCGCAGTGTTGCCAGAGAGGCGACAATGGTATACACCAGCCCGAAGGGGATGATACACTGTATGAAGATGAATGCAGCGAAGGAGAAGCCGAGCAATGTAGCGATAGCTACCACCACATAGAGCCAAGCCATTACCCATGCTACCGTACAGTATTGGGGGGCATGTTTGCGCAGGTCTAGAAAAGATATAGTGAAAAGGGTAGAGAAGAAGCCTATGGCTGCGCTGAAAATAATGTCGTAATGGTTCCATTCGGGGTGGGAGGGCCACAGGTAGAGGAAGGCGCTGCCATTGAGGTGTGCCATGAACAGGCCATAAGAGACCACATAGCCCGTATAGTACAGGTAGGGAAGATTGCGGATGGAGAAGAAAAGGAAGAGGTGGTACAGCGCCAACAGCAGTGCAAAACCTATGAAGCCTATATTGAGCAGCGAAGTATGGTTGATGACATGTATATGGTCGGTAAGACTGCCGGCATTCAGCGAATACACATGGTTGCGCGAGTTTCGGATACTCAGCAAGTAGGTGGTGGTATCGGGGCCCGCGCCAAGGTCCAGCAGAATGTCCTCTGTCCGCACCTGCCTTTCGGCGATGGGCATATAGTTGCCGCCCATACCTATCAGTATGGCATGACCGTTCTTTACCTTGTAGAGGCGTACGGTATCGGCCATGGGATCGTGTATGGATATGTATATCCTGTCGGTGCCGGTATTGGTAAGGCGAAAACTATTCCACGATGTGCCCATGGTGATGCCATAGTTCACTACGCTTTTACCCGTGTATTTGAATTTATCTGTAACGCGCCCGGCGGCTATGTCCGCTGCATCTACTTGTCCCTCTTTGTCCAGGAAGATGGCAGATAGCCTGGATACATCTGCAAGCCCGCCATGTGGCGATACCACTACCACACCCTGTGCATGAGACCTGCCTGTACAGAACGACAGCACAAGGAGAAATAGCAATAAATGGTATCGCTTTTTCATGAGAATATGGTGATAACAAAAGCTGAACAGCCTCCGCAAGATACACGTTATTTTTAATGCTATACCATAAGCATAGGCAACAGTGGTCAGATGTCTATCCTTATATCATATTTGGCCAGCAGGCCCGGCAGGCCGTGCAGTGCAAAGTGCGCTTTCTTTATCTTATTGCGATCGGGGTCTATGGTGTAGTTCAGTGCGGTAGAAAGATCGGCCTTTTCCAGTATGGTATTATCAAAGGTGGCACCTGCCAGGTCGCAGTGGTGCAGGGTAGCGCCGGTAAGGTCACATTCTGTAAGGTCTGTCTCGCGCATCTGTGTGTGGCGAAACACGGCCTTGCGCAGTTTCACCCCATAAAAAGATGAATGGTCCATCACACAGCCGTCAGGCATCAGTGCCAGGCCAAAGGGATCGCAGCTATCCCACCGCAGGCCCAGCATCTTGCAATCTTTGAATGTGGCATCCATCCATACGGTCTTTGTTATCCGGGCCATGCTCAGGTTGCAGCCCGTGAATGTACACTGTATGAACCGCATGCCCGAAAGGTCGGCGCCGGAGAGGTCGCAGCCCGTGAAGGTGCAGTTATCATACTCGCCCTTGGTAAGGGGCTTTTCCGCCAGGGCCGCCCTGTCGAATGTCATACCTTCTGTCAAATGGCTCATAGTAGCGAAGTGATGGCCGAAGATACATCGGTACCACCTCAAAAAATAACTGTATCGCCTTAGCTTTGTTACATAACACTTCCTAACTATGAAAGTACATACTACCAATTACCACAACACCTTTATAGCTATAGCCGATGACAGCCCTGCAACGACAGGCGAGGTGCCGCCGCAGAAGGGCGACAACCCTACAGTGGCCGGTATGCAGTTCCATATGCTTGTAGATAACCCGTATAAGTACACATCCGATGATGTGCTCTTCCGGGTATATGCCCTACGCAACAACATACCCAAAAGTGAGCTGAAGGAGGCGCGTGCGCAGTTCTTTGCCAAGGGGCAGCCATGCCTCAGGGCATCGCCCCTCACCAAGCGTTATGGCTGGGGCGTACATGCCGACGCGGACTGTAAGATAGCCATATATGCCTGCGGCACGCCGGAGTATGAGCAAATGATACGGAACAAAGACCTGCAGGTGGTAAAGGCCATGCGCACAAGCCGCTGAAGCATATGCATGCCGGTGCAGGAAAAAATATTTTTTGAAAATGTTTTGAGAAAGCATGTGGATGCGTATCTTTGCGATCCGATCTGAAAAACAGACCGGTAAGGGCCGGGTATCGAACCGCCTGGCTCCACAAAACAAGATTCCGTAGCTCAGTTGGTAGAGCAATACACTTTTAATGTATGGGTCTTGGGTTCGAGTCCCAACGGGATCACAGAGAAGGAAAAAGCGTTGTAATATTTACAACGCTTTTTCCTTTTTGTGGTGCCAGGGGTAGCACAACAATGGGGCCGAACTGAAAGCTATGCTTAATGCCCCATACTCTTCACGATACATATTTGTTCCTGCTTTAACATTCCAGAACCGATCGGGATCTGTACCTTCGCAGCACATTTCGTAATGATAGGAGTTATTCAATGTTCCGTTATCTGAAAATAGCGCTGTTCGTTACCGTTGCAATGCTCGCATCGGGTGTGTGGTCTGTGGCAGATACACGGGCATTTGCCGGTACTGTACATGGCCTGTCAGACACACATCATACCTTCAGCTGTGCCGGTGACATTGAAACAGAACGCCAGCTGGTAGACGACACCATTCAGCCCGATGAGGCCGCCCGCATCAACAGGCGCTACCACGAAAGGCTGGCTGCACTTTTTAGCATTGTACCGCATAGCGGGCACTGCGCAGTTGCACAGGTACCCACCCTCAATAGCGATATTATATACGGTATCGCCTGCAGCAGCCATTGCCTCTCTACCTGCTACCAGTACATATTCAGGCTATCGCCGTTCTAGTATCGTATCTTTTGTTGTCTTTATTTTCGTATGCGTTCACAGATATCTTCTGTGACTCTTCTAAGCTTTTATCCATAAGGCTTCTATTCATTTTACAACAATAAGAATATGTTCAAAAATTATTATATACTGGCTATGCCGGTACTTTGCCTGTATGCATGCACTACCGGCAACACCTCTCCCAAGACCTCGGAAAAATATAAAGCATACCCGGTCATAAACGTTATAGAGAAGGATACCTCGCTGCACCTGCAGTATGTGGCCGATATACAGGCGCGAAAGAATGTAGAGATACATACACGCGTGACCGGTATACTGGAACACATACATGTAGACGAGGGCGACCAGGTGCATAAGGGCCAGCTGCTCTTCAGCATCAATGATGATGAGCTGCAGATAGCGCTCTCGAAAGCCAATGCCGCACTGAATAGCGCCGTGGCTGATGCCAAAGTAGCGGAGGTAGAAGTGGAAAGGGTAAAAATGCTGGTGAACAAGAACATAGTATCGGCAACGGAGCTAGACCTGGCAGAAACTAAACTGCATGTGGCCAAGGCGAAGATAGAAGAGGCGAGATCGGAAAAGGCAGCGGTACAAAAGCGACTTTCCTATACCCGTATATATTCGCCCTTTGATGGCGTGATAGACCGACTGCCTATGAAGGCGGGCAGCCTGCTGTTCGAGGGGTCTCTGCTTACGACCATTTCAGACATACATTCGGTGCTTGCCTATTTCAATATATCTGAGAACGAATACCTGCAACTGGTGCGCATGCATGGCGACGACAGCCTGAGCAGCAATACCGTAAGCCTGGTGCTGGCCGATGGCACACAGTATCCGTTCAAAGGGAAAATAGAAGCAGCCGAAAGCGAAATAAACGACAATACGGGCACCATTGCCTTCCGTGCAGATTTTCCCAACCCCAATAGGATACTGAGGCATGGCGCATCGGCCACGCTGGTGATAAGCAAGCCTGCATCGCGGGTGCTGATGGTGCCGCAGAAGTCTGTACTGGAGATACAGGACAAGAATTATGTGTATGTAGTGGACCAGAAGAATGTGGTAAAGATGAAGAGCTTCAAGCCCACGCACCGGCTTAACGACCACTACATAGTAGGCGATGGCCTTTCGGCAAATGACAAGATCATTTACGAAGGCATACAATTCCTGCGTGATGGCGAGCAGATAGTACCCATAACCACACAGAACATGTAATTAAGGCAACGCATGATGCGCTGCTATTGCCCCGATGCACCCCATCGTGGTTCACATTATTTATTCATATCCAGATGGTAGAAACATTCATCAGGCGGCCTATACTGTCGCTGGTCATATCATTAGTTATTACGCTTATAGGCATACTGGCGTTATTACAGTTGCCCGTTACCCAGTTCCCCGACATTGTACCGCCATCGGTAGTGGTGACGGCAAAGTATACCGGCGCTAATGCCGATGTATCGGCCAAGGCTGTGGCCATGCCCATAGAGCGCGCCATAAATGGTGTGCCGGGTATGACATATATGTCCACCGTTACCGGCAACGATGGCATTACCATGATACAGGTGTTCTTTAAGGTAGGTACCGACCCCGACCAGGCCGCGGTGAACGTGCAGAACAGGGTGACCACCATACTGGACGAGCTGCCCGAAGAGGTGATAAAAGCAGGCGTAACTACCGAGAAGGAGGTGAACAGCATGCTGATGTACCTGAACATCACCAGCACAGACACCACTATGGACGAACAGTTCATCTTCAACTATGCCGACATAAACATACTGCAGGAGCTGAAGCGTATAGACGGTGTAGGCCGTGCCGAGATAATGGGACAACAGGAATATGCTATGCGTGTATGGCTGAGGCCCGACCGTATGCTGGCCTACAACATATCGGCCGATGAGGTGATAAAAGCCCTGAGAGACCAGAACGTAGAGGCAGCTCCGGGAAAAACAGGCGAAAGCTCGGGCAAGGACCCGCAGGCAGTACAATATGTATTGCGGTATACCGGCAAATTCTACGAGCCGCAACAGTATGAGCAGGTGGTACTGCGATCGAACAAGGATGGTGCGCTGCTGCGTCTGAAGGATGTGGCCGATGTAGAATTCGGGTCTATGAGCTATGGTATGGTCTCCAAGACCAACGGCAGACCATCGGCATCTATAATGATAAAGCAACGCCCGGGCTCTAATGCGCGGGATGTGATAAACAATATAAAGACCCGCATGGCCGAGCTGAAGACAACATCCTTCCCGCCCGGCATGGATTATGACCTGGCATATGATGTGTCGCGCTTTCTGGATGCCTCTATCAGCGAGGTGATACATACCCTTATAGAGGCGTTCCTGCTGGTAGCATTCGTGGTATTCATTTTCCTGCAAGACCTGCGCTCTACCATCATACCTGCGCTGGCCGTGCCTGTAGCGCTCATAGGTACGCTGGCATTTATGATGATGATGGGCTTCTCTATAAACCTGCTTACCCTCTTTGCCCTGGTGCTGGCCATAGGCATAGTGGTAGACAATGCCATAGTAGTGGTAGAAGCAGTGCACATAAAAATGACCGAGAAACATATGCCTGCCATGGAGGCCACCATAGAGGCCATGAAGGAGATAACAGGCGCTATCATTGCCATCACGCTGGTGATGTCGGCGGTGTTCATCCCGGTCGCGTTCCTTAGCGGGCCCGTGGGAGTGTTCTACCGGCAGTTCTCGCTCACGCTGGCTATATCCATTGTCATCTCGGGTATCAATGCCCTTACACTTACCCCGGCCCTATGCGCCCTTATGCTGAAGCATACCGATGCCTCGCAGAAGAAGGGCTGGCTGCAGCGGGCCTTCAATGGTTTCAACCGCCGCTTCGATGCTACGAACAATGCTTACAAGGGCCTGCTGGGCCGCATAGCGGGCCGCCGTGTCATTACACTGGGTATGCTGGTGGCGTTCTTTGCACTTACATGGGGCGCTGCATCTATATTGCCCGGTGGCTTTATACCCACCGAAGACCAGGGTATGATATATGTGAACATTACCACACCACCCGGCGCCACCATGGAACGTACCGATAAGGTGCTGGACGAAATAACCGACATAGCAGGCAAAATAGAGGGCGTAGAGAACATAACATCGCTGGCGGGGTATAGCCTGGTAAATGAAATAGCAGGCGCATCATATGGCATGGCCATGATAAACCTGAAGCCATGGGATAAAAGAACAAAGGATGTGCATGAGATAATAAAAGAGATAGAGACCCTTGCAGGCAATATACATGATGCCAAGATAGAAGTATTCGCACCGCCTACCGTACCCGGCTTCGGCAATATGGGCGGCTTCGAGCTGCGCCTGCTGGACAAGACGGGCAAGGGCGATATACAGCAGACGGCTAAAGTGACGCAGGAATTCGTGGAGGCCATAAATGCATCGCCGGAAGTGACGGGTGCATTCACCAGCTTCGATGCCTCTTTTCCGCAGTACATGATACATATAGATGAAGACATGGCCGCCAAAAAAGGGGTGACGGCAGACAATGCCATGAACACCCTGCAAACACTGCTGGGCAGCTACTATGCCACCAACTTTATACGGTTCAACCAGATGTATAAGGTAATGGTGCAGGCAGGTGCGGGTTACCGCACGTCGCCACAGGATATCCTGGGGCTGTATGTAAAGAACAATAATGGTGAGATGGTGCCATTTTCCACCTTCATTCGCCTGGAGCGCATATATGGGCCCGAGCAGCTCACGCGCTATAATATGTACCTGTCGGCCATGATAAACGGCAATGCAGAGGCCGGGCGTAGCAGTGGTGATGCCATTAAAGCAGTAGAGCGTATAGCAAAAGAAAAACTGCCACGCGGCTATAGCTATGAGTGGAGCGGTATGACACGCGAAGAGATACTCTCGGGCAGCCAGACCACCATCATATTCATCATCTGCCTTGTATTTGTATACCTGCTGCTGGCCGCGCAGTACGAGAGCTTCTTCCTGCCGCTGCCTGTTATACTTAGCCTGCCTGCGGGTATCTTCGGTTCCTTCATTACGCTGAAGCTGGCCGGGCTGGAGAACAACATATATGCGCAGGTGGCGCTGGTGATGCTCATAGGCCTGCTGGGCAAGAATGCGATACTTATAGTAGAGTTCGCCATACTGCGGCGCAAACAAGGCTACCCCATATTACAGGCCGCCATAGAAGGCGCAGCGCAGCGTTTGAGGCCCATCCTCATGACCTCCTTCGCATTCATAGCTGGGCTTATACCACTATGCATCGCATCGGGCGCGGGCGCCATGGGCAACCGCTCTATAGGTACAGCAGCAGCAGGCGGCATGCTCATAGGTACTGTGTTCGGTGTGCTTATCATACCCGGTCTGTATGTGTTGTTCGCCAGGCTGCACGAAGGCCGTGCCAAACCGCCCACTACTTACGCGCCTGAAGAAAGCATATAACTACATCTTTTGCCATTTCATTCTTACTACATGAACAGATACATATCAGCGCTTGCAGCATTCTCTTTATTGGCCAGTGGTCTCCTGGCATCGTGCTCCATCCCCCGCAAAGCCGCATTGCCCCGGCCCCAGGCCGTTCCCACGGCCTTCATGGCCGATACTGCTGCTACCCCCGCTGTTGCAGGCCTTTCTCCTCATACATTTTTCAGAGACAAGAAACTGCAGACCATCATCAGGGACGTACTGCAACATAATCCCGATATGAACATAGCCTTGCAGCATGTAAGAATAGCAGATGCTACCTTGCTGGCAAGCAGGGGTGCCTTGCTGCCGTCACTACAGGCCAATGCAGGCGCCAGCGGCACCAGGTACGGGAAATACACTATGGAGGGTGTGGGCAACTACGATACCAACCTGTCGCCGAACATAGAAGATGCGCAGGTGATAGGCACCCGGCCTACGCCCAACTACCTGTTGGGGTTCAGCTCATCGTGGGAGGTAGATATATGGGGCAAGCTCTCTAACATGAAGCATGCTGCGCGTATGCGCTACCTGGCATCGCAGGAGGGGGTGAGCTGGGTAAAGAGTATGCTGATAGCGCGGACCGCCACCCTGTACTACGACCTTATAGCTCTTGATAAGGAAGCCGAGATAATAGACAAGAACATACGCCTGCAGGAGCGCGCACTGGAAATAGTGACCATACAAAAGGCCGGTGGGCGAGCTACAGAGCTGGCCGTGCAGCAGTTCAAAGCCCAACTGCTGAACACACGATCGGCGGAATATGCCATAAAGCAGCGCATACTGGAAACAGAGAACGAACTGAGTGCGCTTGCAGGCAAGTACACTATGAAAATAGAAAGAAGCCCCGACCTGGAGCCGGGGCATCATTTTGATGAACGTATGGGCACAGGTACGCCGGTGGCCATGCTGGCCATGCGACCCGATGTAAGGCAGGCCCATGCAGAGCTTGAAGCAACAAAGGCCGATGCGAATGCTGCAAGGGCCGCGTTCTTTCCCAGCCTTACTATATCTGCATACGCGGCTTATAATGCTTTCAGCGGCAATATGCTTTTTGCAGCTTCCTCGCTGGGCTATCAACTATTCGGCGGACTAACGGCTCCCATCTTTCAGCGGCACCAGCTGCGGGCGCAATTCGCTATTGCCAATGCTAAACAACAGGAGGCTTTTTATGCTTATGAAAAGGCCACCCTTAATGCATACCGAGAGGTGCTCAATGACATGAACATGATAGAGAACACCCGGCAGATGCAGTTACTGAAAGAAGAGGAGGTGGCCTCCCTTAGCTTAGGTATAGATATCTCTAACGACCTGTACACTACGGGGTATGCCAGCTACCTGGAGATAGTGACCGCCCAGAAAAGCAAGCTGGATGCAGAACTGCAGCTTGTGAACATAAGGCGCGACCGCATACATTCCAATATAGAGCTGTACCGGGCTTTGGGTGGCGGATGGCAGTAAGATCACAGATAACTGAAAAGGTATTGTAGAGCATATCTACAATACTTTTTCAGTTACTTCATTCACTGTTTTACATACCTGCGTATGCGTGCAGGGGCTGCTGGCGCGCTATGATAGCGCATGTTGTGTTCAGGATATCGGTGCTCTTCATTTCCCTGCCATCTACGTTGTATACCTTATATCCGGCACGGTCTATTATGTCGGCGAACATAGCGCCGGTTATATTGTTCTGGGCCAGGAATACCGAATGGATCTCCATCAGTACTATGATGTCGTTCTCTTTCAGAAGCTGCTCCATGCCTTGCAGCGCCCAGTACTCAGCGCCTTCTATGTCCACCTTTATCACATCGGGTATCACTCCATGCTGCTTGCAGAACGAATCGAGCGCAATGGCATCTACTGCTATCACATTTGCTTCATTTTCTTTGGCCACATGGTTGGTGCAGGAATTGCCGTCATTCGTAAAATATAGTTTGCCTGTGGCATTGCTCACCGCAAAATTGAATGGCTTTACACCGGCATTGCCTTTCTGTACCCGTGCGGTGTCGGCAAGGTATTTATAGCTCAGTGGTGCGGGTTCGAAGGAGTAGATAACACTTCCGGGCTTCATTTCTTTGGCCACTATGGTAGATATGATGCCCACATTTGCGCCTACATCAAAGACCGTATCGGCATTTCGCGACAGCCTCATCAATAGTTTCATCGGCAACTCATCTATCTCACTGCTTATGCCCCTGGCTATATGTGCAGAGACAACATAATCGTTGTCGTTGATCTTGATACTTTTCCCCGATGCGCCATACATCATATAGTACAATGACCTGAAGGTATTTCTGAGCATATTTTTCATATCGTCAAATTGGTATGCATTATATATGAAATACATGCATGGTGGCAAAAATATACAATAATGCCGAACTGTGATCGCGGTAATACGCGCACCATAAAGAATGGCGTGTCCTATACTTTACCCGCCTTTTATGCATACCCGCTTACGTTCCTCTCCCTTTGCGCCTACCTTTGTACCATGCAGCTACAGCACAGTGCGCCCACTTCAGCAGGCATCTACCTGCACATACCATTTTGCCGGCAGGCATGCGTTTATTGCAATTTCCATTTCTCTACCTCGCTTCGTCACAAAGACGATGTGCTGGCCGCCATGCTGCAGGAGATAGCTATGCAGCGCGAACACCTGCAGGGCGCTGCCATAGAGACCATCTACTTCGGTGGTGGTACCCCCTCTCTGCTAACTGCCGATGAGATAAACCGCCTGTTCGATGCCATATGCAGGTACTATCCTGTCAAAGACCTAAAAGAATGCACGCTTGAGGCCAACCCCGATGACCTGGACAAGAATTACCTGCGTTCGCTGCGCCATACACCTGTCAGCAGATTCAGCATAGGTGTTCAGTCCTTTCGCGATGAAGACCTGCGCTATATGAAGCGCGCCCACAACGCACAGCAGGCAGATACCGCCATAAAAGGGGCGCAGGATGCGGGTTTCGAGAACCTGACCATAGACCTCATATATGGCATACCCGGCCTCAGCGATGCGGCCTGGAAACAGAACCTGGATAGGGTAGGGCAGTTGCGTATTCCCCACTTCTCTTCCTATGCACTAACGGTAGAGGAGCGCACGGCCCTCTACCATGCCATAGCGCAGCGCAAAGCCGCACCCGTGGACAACGAGCGCTCTGCCGCGCAACTGGAGATACTGATGCACACGGCCGCTGCAATGGGGTATGAGCATTACGAGATATCGAACCTGGCACTGCCCGGCCGCTATGCGGTACACAATACCAACTACTGGCGTGGCCTGCCATACCTGGGCATAGGGCCATCGGCCCACTCGTTCGACGGAGGTATACGCCGCCGCTGGAATGTGGCCAACAATGCACTATACACACAGAGCATACTGCAAGACCATAAGCTGCAGTATGAAGAGGAGGTACTCACCCCTCACGACCGCCTGAACGAATACATCATGACATCGCTACGCACCCAGTGGGGCTGCGATCTCGCGTACATAACTGCACAATGGGATGCTACTACTACAAAGGCAGTAGCCAAAAGCAGCGAACTTTTTCAAGAGAAAAAATGGATAGTACATGAGGGTGGTAAACTATACCTCACCCGGGCAGGCAAGCTCTTTGCCGATCGCATAGCCTCTGAACTTTTTATCGTAGAAGAAAAATAGAAAATGGCCGATCGGTCTCCCGGTCGGCCATTTCGCCAATTAACTATTTACCCTTTCTAACTCCCTGACCTACTAGTCGGGCCTCCTGCTGTTCAGGAAAGAGTTAGCGGTCTGTATGCCCGCAGGCCCATCGTTGCGGCCATTGTTGCCCACAGTGATGTCGCTGTATATCGAGTTGTTAGATACCGTAGGGTTCTCTATAGACATGTTCTTGCGCACATAGGCGGGTATGTCCTCTATGTGGTCGCTGGTCTCAGATGCACGCACATTCATGCTCATGCTGCGCAGGCGTGCAGCGCGGTCTTCCAGCGCGCGTTTCTGCTCTTCGAACCTTTTCTTCTCCTCTATCTCATCCTCGGTAAGGAAGCGTTCGCCTATCTTCATCACTACCGGTTCGCGCACGGGCTCTTGTACAGGCTCTTCGCGGTGCATGGTAGTATAGCCATAGTACTGCTGTACGGGCTCTTCCCTGCGCGGCTCCTGCACCTGCATCACAGGCTCTTCTACTACTATAGGGCGCTGCTCTTCTTCTGTGCGCAGCACGAATTCCTCGCGCTCTATCACCGGTTCTTCGGTGGCGGGTATGTACGATGTCACCTGGGGTACATATGCTACAGGCTCTGCCACGGGCTCTTCTACCAGTACGGGCGCCATGCTTTCGGGCCTGTAAGAAGCTTGTATTATCTCTTCGGGGCGGGGCTCTGCTGTGTTGCTTATCTCGCTCAGTGTCACCGATATCTTCTCAGGCTCGTTCTTCCTGGCAGACATGTTGGTGTCTATCTCTTTGTAGTTGAAGCCTGTGGCTATCACGGTCACAGCTATGCGGTCGCCCAGGTTGGGGTCGTGGCCCATACCCAGTATCACATCGCAGTTCTCGCCTGCCTGCATCTGTACATATGCCTGTATGTCCTCGGCCTCATCCATCGTATGCTCGAACTCGCCCGATGCAGATGTGATATTGAGCAGCAGCCACTTGGCGCCGCGTATATCGCTATCGTTCAGCAGCGGAGAGTTAAGGGCTTCTTCCACGGCCTTGCGCGCGCGGTTCTCGCCCGATGCCTGTGAGGCGCCCAGTATGGCCACACCGCCATTGCGCATTACGGTACATACGTCCGCAAAGTCCACATTTATCTGGCCGGTAGATGTTATCACATCAGTGATACACTTGGCCGCAGTGGCCAGTATATCATCGGCCTTTGCGAATGCCTTGGTGAACGGCAGGTTGCCGAACTGCTGGCGCAGCTTGTCGTTCGATATGATGAGTATCGTATCTACATGCTCGCGCATGCGGTCTATGCCTGCCTGTGCCTGCGCCATGCGCTTGCGGCCCTCGTAGGTGAATGGAGTGGTAACTATACCCACAGTGAGTATGCCCAGCTCGCGGCATATCTTGGCCACTACGGGGCCGCCACCTGTACCGGTGCCACCGCCCATGCCTGCAGTTATGAAGGCCATGCGTGTGTTCACCTTCAGTATCTTCGAGATGTCCTCTATGCTTTCTTCGCAGGATTGCTTGCCTATCTCCGGATTGGCGCCTGCACCCAGACCCTGTGTAAGATGCGGCCCGAGCTGCACCTTGTTCGACACCGGGCTCAGGGCCAGTGCCTGAGAGTCCGTATTGCACACTACAAAATCCACCCCTTCTATGCCCAGGCTGTGCATGTAGTTCACGGCATTGCTTCCGCCACCGCCTACACCTATCACTTTGATGATGGAAGATTGATTTTTGGGAATTTCAAAATGTATCATATACTGTGTTTTTGGGTTAGTTAATTGGAGTTAGAGTTGTGAATATTTAAAAATAATGGTTTGTTGTTATTGTCCGTCATATTTTTTCTTTATTCCAGTGGGGGATCTTCGTCTATATCTTCGAAAAGGTCCATGAACTTGCCTTTCAGCCTGTCGAAGAGTTGTTTCATATTGTCTTGTCGCTTCTTCAATTTGTCGCTGCGGCCGGCGCCCACAGCTACCGTTTGCTGTACCTGGGCCTCTACCACGAAGTCGTCTTCTTCCTCCTCTTCTTCTTCCACTACTTCATCTACGCTGTTTCGCAGCACATTGCCGTTCATGCCTGTGAACTCCATGCGGCCATTCTCAAAGTCGTGGTAGCCGCGCAGTATGAGACCTATACAGGTAGCATACATGGGGCTCATCAGCACATCGCTATGGCCACCGGCAAGATGCTCGTTGGGGTAGCCTATGCGTGCGCCCATACCTGTCACATACTCTGTAAGCTGTGTGATGTGCTTGAGGCGCGCACCACCACCTGTGAGTATGATACCGCCATTGAGCTTGTGCTCCAGCCCTACCTGCCTTATATGGAACATCACATATTCCAGTATCTCTTCCATCCTGGCCTGTACGATGTGTGCAAGGTTTACTATGGTCACCTCTTTGGAAGGCAGACCCCTGAGGCCGGGTATGGTGATGTAGGAATTGGCAGGTGCGCCGCTCACATGCGCTACGCCGAACTGTACTTTCATCTGCTCTGCCTGTGCTTTCAGCACCCTCAGGCCAGACTGTATGTCCGTAGTTATGTTCACACCTGCATAGGGTATCACTGCAGTGTGCTTCAGTATGCCGTCGCTGAAGATAGCTATGTCCGTAGTGCCGCCACCAATATCCACAATGGCCACACCGGCTTCCATATCTTCTTCGTTCATCACTGCTGCGGCCGATGCCAATGGCTGCAATACCAGGTCGCACGTCTTCAGCTCCGACCTGTCCACGCACCGCTTGATGTTGCGTATGGCAGTACTGTCGCCGGTGATGACATGGAAGTTCGCGCTGATCTTCACACCGCTCATACCTACCGGGTCTACGATGTTGCTGATGTTGTCCACCGTATAGTCCTGCGCTATGATATCGATTATCTGATCGCCGGATGGCAGGTAAGACCTGCGCTGGTCCTGCATCAGCTTCTCGGTATCTTCTCTGCTTATCTCCACATCTACATTGGTGCGTACGCGGCTGCCCTGCAGCTGCATGCTCTTGATGTGGCGCCCGGCTATACCTACATATACTTCCTTTACATCCAGCAGGGGAGCGTTCTCCTTTAGCTGCTTCATGGCCAGGTCCACAGATTGTACGCACTGCTCTATGTTCATTACAACACCATGGGTAACGCCCTCTGAATCTGCCCGGCCAAAGCCGAGTATCTCCAGCTTGCCGAACTCGTTCTTACGGCCGGCAATGGCCACCACCTTCGTAGTACCGATGTCTAACCCTACAATAATTGGGTTCTCTTTCTTGTTCATACTGTATGGATATTTGAATGCCTGTTGACTGTTAATGTCCTTTATGCTGATCGGGGTACGAGTATTTTGCTGCACCCTGTTTTTTTGTTTTGTCGTTGCCTTTGTCCTTATTCTTCTTATCCTTTTCTTTCTCTTTTGTTTTCGCCTGTGCTTTTGCTGCCTTTTTTGCAGTGGCAGCATTGTGTGGTGTGGTCTTTTTTGCTGCCGCCGGTGCCTGGTGGGGTTTGGCGTTCTGCTTCGTGGCCGCTTCCTTTGCTGCAGGCTTTTTAGTGGCTACTGCTTTTGCATCTTCTTTCTTTGCTGTAGCTTTCTTATCCTTTTCTTTTGCTGTTCTGCCCTTTGTTTCTTTTCCTTTGCCCCTTAGCGAGTTCTTCAAGTTCTCCAGCACTTCTTTTCCCTTGCCCACTACCTTTTTCTCTTTAGGATCCTTGCTCTTGTTCTTCTTGTCCTTCTTCTCTTTCTTCAGTGCTGCCTGCTGTGCTACTGCTGCCTGTGTCAGCCTTTCTGCTGCGGATTGGGCCGCTACCCTTGCCGCTGTGCGTACAGAGTCGGTGAGGTGCGACTGCTCCTGCGCGGCCTTTATGCTTGCCACCCAGCTCATGCGCTTGAAGGTAGGGTCATCCTCTTTGAAGAGCGCCGGTGATGCTACTACCTGTCCTTTGAAGCGCACATCCAGTGTCTGGTATTTGTCCCAGCCTATGCGGTTCAGCACATTGCGGTAGAATGCTACCAGGTTCGCCAGTTTTTCCTTCGCACGCGATGTGTCGCCGAAGCGTATCTTCTGTTCGCCCAGCACCGGTATCAGCTCGAATTCTCCTGCGCTATCTACCACTACATGCGATACCTGTGCGTTCCAGAAGCTATCCATGCGTATCGCATTTACTATCGTCGATATCTTCTTCATCAGCGCCTTGCGGGCGGTATCGTTCGCTACATCAGGTACATTGGTCACCACCATGGTGTAGTAGGTGTGGCTTTCGCTCAGGGGCATGGTATGCAGCGAGCTATCCATGTAGTAGCTGTCGCCGTTCTCCCTGAAGAGCCTTGCTATAGGCACACGCTGTGTCACATACATATGCATCACGCGGTCTATGTCTATATATACCTGCGCATCGGCCACCCATGGGTCGGCCATTATGGCCCGCTCTATACCACGCACATCCAGCTTCGATACCGGTGTGTTCTTTACATCCACATTGCGGTTATTTATGGCAAGGTCCATTATCTCCTTCTGGTCTATGAAGTGATACTTCCTGTTGTTGCTGATGTGTACCTGTGGCTCGCCCTTCAGCGACAACGAACCCTCTATGCGCGATGCACTGACGATAGCTATGGCACAGCAGGTGCCCACTACTGCCGTAAGCAGCACCTGCAATGTTTTGCGTATCGATATTTTGCGTTTCTGCGCCATTATGCCTGTTGCAGTATCTCTTTTATAGTTCCTGTCAATTTATCTATGTCTCCCGCGCCTGCCGTTATGAACAATGCCGGCCGTGCCCTGCGTACATATTCCACCAGTCCTTCCTTGCTCAGTACGGTATGTGCCGGGTTGGCCATCCTGCTGGTTATCGTCTCTGTGGTCACGCCTTCCATGGGCAGCTCACGCGCCGGGTATATGTCCAGCAGTATCACTTCGTCGGCCATGTCCAGGCTATGGGCAAAACCATCGGCCAGGTCGCGTGTGCGGCTGAAGAGGTGCGGCTGAAAGGCGATAACGCATTTCCTTTTAGGGAAAAGCCGCTTCGCGCTCTTTATCAGCGCGGCCAGCTCTTCGGGGTGATGTGCATAGTCGTCTATATACACATGTTCATCGGTATGCACCAGGTATTCGAACCTTCTCTTTATACCCCTGAACGTTGCCAGCGCACTGCGCACGGCTGCTATGTCTATGCCCAGCATCTGTGTCACTGCTATGGCAGCTATAGAGTTCTCTACATTGTGCATACCGCCTATGCGCAGTCTCATCTGTTCTGCCCGCCATCCTTTGCCCACTACATCGAATATATAGCCGCCATGCTCCTGTGTTATGTTCTCGGCATATACATCGGCCGCATCGTTCTGCAGGCTATAGGTAATGGTGTTCGGCCCTTTCAGTTCGCTCTGCCTGTGCAGGCCATGCTTTACCAGCAGTGTGCCGCCGGGCTTTATATTCTTTGTATACTGTATAAAGGCGGCCTCCATTTCTGCGGGCGTGCCATATATGTCCAGGTGGTCGGGATCTATCGATGTCAGCACCGCTATATCGGGGAACAGCTTCAGGAAACTGCGGTCATATTCATCGGCCTCTATCACAGCAGTATTGTTGTCGCTATGCCAGTAGTTACGCTCATAGTTCACCGATATACCACCCAGGAAGGCGTTACAGCCATAGCTGGTCTCGCGCAGCAGGTAGGCTATAGTGGTAGATATGGTAGTCTTACCATGCGTGCCTGCCACGGTTATAGCATGCATAGCCTCTGTTATCCACTGCAGTACATCGCTGCGCTTGTACACGGGATAATTATTGTCCCTGTACCAGTTCAGCTCTTTGTGGTCTTTCGGTATGGCAGGTGTATACACCACCAGTTCTGTGGCCTTATCGCACAGTGCCACGTCATCGGTATAGTGTATGGCCATGCCTTCGGCTGCCAGCTTGCGCGTAAGCTCGGTCTCTGTACGGTCGTAGCCGCTCACCACTGCGCCACGGTCGCTGAAGAACCTGGCCAGGGCGCTCATGCCTATGCCGCCTATGCCTACGAAGTACACTCTTTTTATTGCCGTTACGTTCATATACCTGTTTACTTGCCTGCTATTTCTATCACCTTTGCCGCTATCCTGTCAGCCGCATCTTTTATGGCCATTGCTTTTATGTTACGCGCCATCGTGGCTTGCAATGGCTCGTCCTTCATCAGTTCTTTCAATTTTGTTACAAGATCTGTGCGCAGGTCCTTGTCCTTCACCATCAGCGCGGCTTTGTTGTTCACCAGCGCCATGGCATTGCTTTCCTGGTGGTTCTCGGCAGCATGCGGGTATGGCACGAATATCACGGGCTTGCCCACTATGCACAGCTCTGCTATGGCCAGCGCTCCCGCGCGCGATATCACTACATCGGCCGCAGCATAGGCCAGGTCCATGGTAGTGATAAAATCATGCACCCTCACCCTGTCTCCGAATGCCGCTGCACGCGCCCTTGCCTTCTCCAGGTAGGGTTTGCCTGTCTGCCATAGCACCTGTGTGCCATCGCTTACTATATCTTCCAGTTGTGCATCTATGGTCTCGTTCACCGATCGGGCACCCAGGCTGCCACCTACTACCAGCAGTGTCCTTACACCCGCTTTCAGCGCGAATACCTCTCTGCCCTCTGCCTGGCTCCTGTTCATCTCCGCTATGTTCTTCCGTACAGGGTTGCCTGTCAGTATCAGCTTGCCGGCGGGGAAGAAACGGTCCATACCTTCATATGCTACACATATGGCTTTGGCCTTCCTGCCCAGTATCTTATTGCTTTTGCCTGCGTAGGAGTTCTGTTCCTGTATCAGTGTAGGCACGCCCATTCCCTGCCCTGCATGCAGTATGGGGAAGCTGGCAAAACCACCCACACCCACTATCGCATCGGGCCCGAAGTCCTTTATGATGCTGCGTGCTTTCATGCGGCTCTTTAGCAGCTTGAAAGGCAGTGTTATGTTCTTCAGCATATTGCTGCGGTCGAAGCCCGCTATATCCAGCCCCACTATATCAAAACCCTCTTTCGGTACTTTCTCCATCTCCATCTTGCCATTGGCGCCTACGAACAGCAAACGGGTACCGGGTCGCTGCCGTTGCAAGGCATGACCGATGGCTATGGCCGGGTATATATGCCCGCCTGTGCCCCCTCCTGCTATTATCACTCGTAGTTCGCTCATGGTCTTAGTCCAATGGTATCTGCGATACTTTTCTTCTTTTCTTTTTAGGCGTTTCTTCAGCTGTGGGTTCTTCAGCTTTTACTTCCTCTGCCTCCGCAGCTTCTGCAGCAGCATCTTCCATGGCTACCTGTACCAGGTCGCCTGCGGGTGTCTTTGCCAGTGCTGCCGCTTTTTTCTTCTGTCCTTCCATCTCATCCACATACTTGCTCACACTCAGTACTATGCCTATAGCTATACTGGTGAACCATATCGACGATCCACCCATGCTTATCATAGGCAGGGTAAGGCCGGTCACAGGTACAAGGTTCACATTCACTGCCATGTTCAGCAGCGCCTGGAACACCAGTGTGATGCTGAGCCCCACCGCCAGGAAAGCCCCGAACGCGAACGGGCATCGCTTGAAGATGAGCACGCTGCGCCACAGGAACAGCAGGTAGAGCAACACTACTATGCCGCCGCCTATGATACCATACTCCTCTATGATGATAGAGAAAATGAAGTCGGAATATGGGTGTGGTAGAAAGTTCTTCTGCACACTCTTGCCCGGCCCGCGACCAGTGATGCCGCCATTCGCTATCGCTATCTTGGCCTGCTCTACCTGGTATTGGTCCTTATGTTTTACATCTTTTTTATTGCCGCCTCCGGCAAAATCCTTTATACGCTGCTCCCATGTAGCGGCCCTGCCCTTGCCTGTTATCTTCGATACGGTGTATACCACACACAGGCACATGAAACCAGCTACCGCCATCAGCAGCAGATGTTTTATCTGCACCCTGCCTATGAAGAACACTATAGAGCAGGTGATACCCAGCATCAGCGCCGTAGACAGGTTCGCAGGCGCTATGAGCATACAGGTGAGCAGCATGGGGACGAGTACAGGTAAAAAACCTTTACGGAAGTCTTTTATCACTTCTTGCTTTATGCTCAGTACACGAGCCAGGAACATGAACAGCGCCAGCTTCGCAAGGTCTGATGTCTGGAAGGTGAGGTTGATGACCGGAAGCCTTATCCAGCGCGAACCCTCGTTGAGGGTAGTGCCGAAGAACAGTGTATACACAAGCAGTGGCAGGCTCAGCAGGTAGAGCACCACAGCTACTCTTGCGAATTTTGTATAGTTGATGGTATGTACGAAGTATATGATCACCAGCCCCAGCGCCAGTACCATCACCTGCTTGGCCAGGTAGTAGCCCGGGTTGGTCACCATTCGGTATGCCAGCGAGCCGGTAGAGCTGTACACCGCCAGCAGGCTGATGAAAGATAGCAGCAGCACAACGCCCCAGATGACCTTGTCACCCTTCGTTCTTCTCAGTATTTGTTTCATTGTGTCTGCCATATACTTTGCTTTATTGATGGTCACTCATATCACTACAGGTTCCTTACTGCTTCCTTGAATTGCTCACCCCTGTCCTCGAAGTTGTTGAACCTGTCGAAGCTGGCACAGCCGGGCGCCAGCAGCACCACATCGCCATTCTCGGCATAAGAGTAGGCCGCATGTACTGCCTCGTGCGCACTGGTGGTATCTATTATAGTATCTACCACATGTGCAAAGGCATCGTGTATAGGTTTGTTGTCCACGCCCAGGCATATTATGGCCTTTACCTTCTGCCGCACCAGGGCCAGTATCTCGGTATAGTCATTACCCTTGTCCTGTCCGCCCAGTATCAGTATAGTGGGCTTATCCATGCTCTCCAGCGCGAACCATACCGAGTTCACATTCGTGGCCTTGCTGTCGTTTATGAAATCTACACCGCGTATGGTGGCCACATATTCCAGCCTGTGCGCCAGGCCCTTGAAGCGGGTGAATGTCTCCCGCAGCTTCTCTTTGCGGATGCCTGCTATTCGGGCCGATATGCCTGCTGCCATGCTATTATATTGATTGTGCTTGCCCTTTATTGTCAGGTCATGAATGGACATGTCGAAATATTCACCGTTATAACGGATGTGCATCATGCCGTCATCGATGAAACCGCCATCATTTTCCGGAATATTGTTACTCATTGTGAAGAAAATTGTAGTTGCGTGAATAGAATGGGTGGCCAGGTATTCTTGTATCACTTTGTCGTCCTGGTTCACGATAAAGTGATCTGTACTTTTCTGATATTGGGTTATCCTGAATTTAGATGCTATATAATTCTCGAACTTGTATTCATATCTGTCCAGGTGGTCGGGTGTTATGTTCAGCAGTATCGCCACATCCGGCCTGAAGCTGTGTATATCATCCAGCTGAAAGCTGCTTACCTCTATCACATACCACTCGCACGGTCGCTCTGCTATCTGACGGGCAAAGCTGTACCCTATGTTGCCTGTCAGGGCCACATCATAGCCCGCATCCTTCAGCAGCGTATAGGTGAGCATGGTAGTAGTGCTCTTGCCATTGCTGCCGGTTATGGCTATTATCCTGCTATCGCCTTTATACCTGTAGCCGAACTCTATCTCGCTGCACACCTCTATACCCGCTGCACGCACCTTCTTCATCACATCGGTCTTTTCGGGTATGCCGGGGCTTTTCACTATGCTGTCGGCGGCCAGTACTCTGTCCATGCTATGGCCGCCCTCTTCGTATGCTATGCCGTTCTGTTCCAGTGCTTCTTTGAACTGTGGCTTTATCTTACCGCCATCGCTCACGAACACATTCCACCCTTTGGCCTTGCCCAGAATGGCAGCGCCTACACCGCTTTCAGCGGCGCCCAGTATCACCAGTCTTTTCAAGGTCTCGTTGTTGCTCATTGTTATTGCAGCTTCAGTGTTACTATACTCATTATGGCCAGCATTATGCCCACTATCCAGAAGCGCGTCACTATCTTGGCCTCATGGTATCCCTTCTTCTGGTAGTGGTGGTGCAGTGGCGACATCAGGAATATCCTTCTCCCCTCGCCATATTTTTTCTTCGTGCGTTTGAAGTACCATACCTGTATTATCACCGATAGGTTCTCTACAAGGAAAATACCGCAGATGATAGGTATCAGGAGCTCCTTGCGCACTATGATGGCCAGCGATGCGATAATGCCACCCAGCGCCAGGCTGCCGGTATCGCCCATGAACACCTGTGCGGGATAGGCATTGTACCAAAGAAAACCCACACACGCACCTACGAACGCGCCTACGAATATGGACAGCTCGCCCAGGTTGGGTATGTCCATTATGTTCAGGTAGCCGGCAAAAACATAGTTGCCCGATACATAGGCGAACACGCCCAGGCATATGCCTATGATGGCCGATACCCCTGTGGCCAGCCCATCTATACCATCTGTTATATTGGCGCCGTTAGATACAGCTACTATGATGAAGATGACGAACAGCACATAAATGATGGGAGTGGTAACACCTACATTGTCGGCACCGAATATAGCCGCTATCTTCTCATACCTGAATTCATGTGTCTTTATGAATGGTATGGTAGTAGTGGCGGTTCGCACGTTCACATAGGTGTGTTCGCGGCCTTTGTCGTCCTTACGGGTAAAGCGGCCGGGCTCGGGTTTCTCAGCCTTGCTATATACGCCCTGCTGGCCTTTCGTTACCTCCCTGCTTATCACTACATGGTCGTTGTAGTACATGGTAAGACCCACTATTATACCCAGGCCTACCTGTCCCATTATCTTGAACCTGCCTGCAAGACCTTCCTTGTTCTTTCTGAACACCTTTATATAGTCGTCAAGAAATCCTACCACACCCAGCCACAGTGTAGACACCAGCATCAGCACTATATACACATTCGTCACCCTTGCGAACAGCAGTGTAGGTATCAGTATAGAGGCTATGATGATGATGCCACCCATAGTAGGTGTGCCCTTCTTTTGCTTTTCGCCCTCAAGGCCCAGGTCGCGCACGGTCTCGCCTATCTGCCTGCGGCGCAGGAACTCTATCAGCCTCTTACCGAACAGTAGCGAGATAACAAGCGACAATATTATAGCCATACCCGCCCTGAAGGTGATGTAATTGAACACCCCCGCCCCAGCCAGGTGGAACTTATCGCGCAGGTATGTGAACAGGTAGTAGAGCATTGTAGCTTGTTTATTTATTCAGTGTTTTAAAAGTTTCTGTCAATACTTCTCTGTCATCGAAATGGTGCTTCACTCCTTTTATCTCCTGGTATGTCTCATGTCCCTTGCCCGCTACCAGTATTATATCTCCGGCCTGTGCCAGGGTACAGGCTACTTTTATCGCCTCGCGCCTGTCGGTGATACGCAGGCTCTTTCTCTTCTGCGACATCGATAGTGCCGACTCCATATCGTTCAGTATCGTTTCGGCATCCTCGCTCCTTGGGTTGTCCGATGTCAATATCGCTTTGTCGCTGTGCTCGCAGGCCACCTGTCCCATTATAGGGCGTTTGGTGCGGTCCCTGTCGCCACCGCAGCCTATCACGGTTATCAGTTGCTGCCCGTTGGTACGCAGTTGCTCTATAGTGGCTAGCACGTTCACCAGTGCATCGGGCGTATGCGCATAGTCCACTATGCCCAGTATCTTATCTTCCGGAGACAATATGGTCTCGAACCTGCCCGGTGCGCCATGCAGGCCGCTCAGAGTGGCCAGTACATTCAGCTTGTCTTCGCCCAGCAGCACTGCCGATCCGTACACTGCCAGCAGGTTATATGCATTGAAGGTGCCTATCATCCTGAAGTGCGCCTCATGCCCGTCCACATTCATCACCAGTCCCGTCAGGTTGTTCTCCAGCACCTTGCCTTTTATGGTAGAAGGTGCTTTCAGGCTATATGTGTTGCGGCTGGCGGCCGTGTTCTGCAGCATCACCGCGCCACGCTTATCATCCATATTGGTCAGAGCGAATGCTGTTGATGAAAGGTCATCGAAGAAACGCTTCTTCACCTTTATATATTCGTCGAACGTCTTGTGGTAATCAAGATGATCGTGCGTGATGTTCGTGAAGACCCCGCCCGCGAATGCTATACCCGCTATCCTGCGCTGGTGTACGGCATGAGAGCTAACTTCGATGAACACATGTGTACAGCCGGCATCGGCCATTTGGCGCAGCAGCGCCTGTACCGATATCGCATCGGGCGTGGTATGCGTGGCCACCACTACCTTATCATGTATATGGTTCTGCACGGTAGATATCAGACCGCATTTATATCCCAGCGCTTCGAACAGTTTGTAGAGTAGTGTGGCCGTAGTGGTCTTACCATTGGTGCCGGTTATACCCACCACCTTCATCTCCTGCGATGGATGCTCAAAGAATGCTGCTGCCAGCAGCCCTGCGGCCTCTGCACTATCCTGCACCTGTACATATGTTACACCTGCTATGGCTTGTGGCATGTGCTCGCACACGATGGCTGCCGCGCCCTGCGCTATGGCCTTATCTATAAATGCATGCCCATCTACCGCCGTACCCGCCACCGCTACGAACACACTACTTGCCCCCACCTTGCGCGAGTCTATGCAGATACCCGATACCTGCATAGAGGTATCGCCCTGTACCTGCACGGGCGTTATAGCGGTCAATATGTTCTTTAGCGTACTCATTATCCCAGTTGCAGTGTTATGCTCTGTCCTTTTTGCAGCCTTGTACCTACAGGTACAGACTGTGCTATTACTTTTCCTTTTCCTGCCAGTTGCACATGCACACCGTAGTTCTCCAGCATGTATACCGCATCTTTCAGGGTCATGCCTGTTACATCGGGCATTATACCTTTGTATACTACCTTCTCCTGCACATGTGTGCGCTTTGTGGTGTCGGTCACGGCCTGCACCATCAGGTTGCGCTGCTCTACAGGTATGGGCATCTTCTTGTGCATGGCGCCCAGCAGTATCTCGTAGGCGCTGGCCGTAGCTGCCTTCGCAGGCAATGCTGCCGATCCTGTCTTTGCCATGCTGTCCAGAGGTGTGGTCCATGCGCCCATATTGCGCGAGAATATCTTATCGGCCACCATCCTGAATACCGGCGCAGCTATGGTGCCGCCATAGTATGCCGATGAATGAGGCTTTGTCCTTATCACTATACATATGGTATATTTTGGGTTCTCTGCCGGCATATAGCCCACATACGATCCCTGGTACACACCATCGGTGTACTTTATACCTTTATCGGCCACCTGAGCCGTACCTGTCTTGCCCGACATGCTATAGTAGGGCGATGCTATATCCTTGCCTGTACCCTCTACTACCACGGCCCTTGTGCATTTGCGCAGTTGCCTTACTACCTCTTCGTCGCCCAGCGTGGCTACCACTTCTGGTTCTATGGTCTTCACATCTTTTCCGTACTCCCTTATTGCGCTCACCAGGTAGGGCTTCATCATCTTGCCATTGTTGGCAACGGCATTGTACAGCATGCAGGTATGCAGTGGCGTTATCAGTACGCCATAGCCTATGGCCATCCATGGCAGCGATGTCTTGCTCCACTGCTTGCCCGATGGTTCCATCACTTTGGCCTTACGCTCGCCCAGCAGGTCTATACCTGTGTACTTGTCCAGGTGCAGGCGTTTCAGGTGGTCTACATATTTCTGGGGCTGGTCGTGGTAATACCTGTCGGCCAGCTTTGCCATACCTACGTTGCTGGATATAGCATATGCCTTCCATATAGGCATAGGTCCCAGCGAGGGGTTGGGGTGCGAATCCTCCATCACTCTGTTGGCGAACTGCCGCCTGCCGCCCTGTATATCCACTATGCTGTCCACGTTTATATACTTGTCGTTCAGCAGTGCGGTCAGCGTCATCAGCTTGAAGGTGGAACCCGGCTCTGTAGGTATCGTAGCATAGTTGAAGTCCTCGGTATAGGTACTATCCTTCTGCCTGCCCAGGTTCACCAGTGTGCGTATCTTGCCCGTGGCCACTTCCATCACTATACATGTACCGTACAGGCACTGGTATTTCCTCAGGTTGCTCAGCAGGGCATCATGTGCCACGGCCTGTACGTCCATGTCCAGCGTGGTCACTATATCCTTTCCGTTCACTGGCTCGGCCTCGCTCCCGTCCACGGGCACCCACAGTCCGCCTGCGGCTTTCTGTACCACCCTGCGGCCGTTCTCACCTGCCAGTTCCTTGTTGTACTTTGCCTCCAGGCCGTTTATATTGCTGTCGCGAAAAATGCCCAGTGTACGCCTTGCGAATTCGCCATATGGCAGTCTTCTTTTTTCCTTCGGCTCTGCTATGAAGCCACCGCTCTTGCCTTTTATGAATATGGGGAAATTGCGCAGCGCCTCATACTCATAGTATTTCAGCTTGCGGCCAAGGGGGTAGTATTTGTTGCCATTGTCGTATGCCTGCACGAATTCTTCCTTGTAGTCTTCCGCGCTCTTGCCCTTGTTCACGAACAGGATGGCCATGCAGCGGCTCAGAGAGTCTATTTGGTCGGCAAATAGCGCTGTGTCTATCACAGAGAAGTCTATATGCACATCGAACTCCGGTATCGATGTGCTCAGTGGCCTGCCTTCTTCGTTCAGTATGTTGCCGCGCTCTGCTTCCAGTGTCTCGAAGCGGGTATGCATCTCGCGGGCCATAGAGCGTAGCTCCGGTCCCTGCTTCACCTGTATGTATACCGCGCGCGCTATTATAGCGCAGCCCAGTACGAACATACATGTGAATGTTATGTATACCCTGAATCGTATGTCTTTCTTCACGTTCACTTCAGAACTCGCTTGGTATCGTTAGTGTTTCTGTATCTTATATGCGGGCAGTACCGATGGCCTCAGTCCTATCTTGTCTGCACTTATCATCACCTGTCTTTCCGTTTTCACATCCATCAGCTGCGACTTTACGTCTATGTACTTCCATCGCAGCTCCTTCAGCTCCTTGTTCCTTTTGTTCAGCTCGCGTTGCATATCTATGGCACGCTGGCTGTTGCTGATGTACAGCACGCACAGCAGCACTACAAAAGACAGGAAAGGAATATTATTGACTATCGCTTTATAAGATACTTTCTCCACCAACGACCGCCAGTCGCTTCTGACCCTCTGAGCAGGCGCCATACCGGCCTGCTGCTGTTGTGTATTTTTATCCTCGCTGCTCATACCCTTTGCCCCACCGGGCGTTCTTTATTGTAGCACTGCGGCGTACCGCAATTATTTTTTACTCTTTTGTCCCCTTAGTATGTGGGGTTCTTTTCTGCCACCCTCAGCCTGGCGCTCCTGGCCCTCGGGTTCTGCCTCACCTCTTCTTCGGTAGGCTCTATAGGCTTTGCCGTTACCGGCTTTAGCGGCGGTGGTGCGGTCTCCTCATATTCGTTCGCCTCGTCCCACCTGCCACGCTTCATATACTGCTTCACTACCCTGTCCTCCAGCGAGTGGAACGATATCACGCTCAGTCTTCCACCTTCCTTCAGGCTCGCTGCCGCCTGTTGTAAAAGATCTTTTAGCGCGCCCAGTTCGTCATTCACCTCTATCCTCAGCGCCTGAAACACCTGCGCCATATATTTATTGGGGTTGCCCCTTACCACCTGTGCCAGCATTCCCTTCAGCCCTGCTATCGTCTGCACCTTTGCCCGGCCCCGCTGCTCTACTATATGTTTCGCCAGTTGTTTCGAGTTGCGCACCTCTCCATATTGCTCGAAGAGCTTGTGCAGTTGTGGCTCGGTATAGGTCCTCAGCACATCTGCCGCCGTCAGCTCGCCGCGTTTGTCCATCCTCATGTCCAGTGGCCCGTCATACCTTATAGAGAAACCCCGCTCTGCCGTATCGAACTGAAAAGAACTCACTCCCAGGTCTGCCAGTATCCCATCTACTTCGTTATACCCATGCAGTCTCAAAAACCGGCGCATATGCCTGAAGTTCTCCGTCACCGCTATCAGCCTGTCGTCATCGGGTCTGTTCCTCCATGCGTCCGCGTCCTGGTCAAAGGCTATCAGCCGTCCGTCCTTGTTCAGCCGCTCCAGTATCAGCCTGCTGTGCCCTCCTCCCCCGAATGTCGCATCCACATATACACCGTTCGGCCTTATCGCCAGCCCGTCCACCGCCTCATGCAGCAGCACCGTAGTATGGTAAAAACCTTCTGTTGCCATTGCTGCTTCTTTACAGTTCTCCCAGGTCTATCTCAGCGCTCTCTGCCATATCTTCCAGCCTTGCAACATTTTTGAGTTGCATAGCATAGTATGTATCTTTACTCCACAACTCCATTTTCTTGCCCGAACCTATCAGCACGGCCTCTTTTTCTATGCCTGCATACTCCAGCAGTGTCTTGGGTATCAGCAGGCGGTCGGCGCTATCTATGTCCACATACGATGCGCCAAAGAGAAATGCCCTTTTGAAATCCCTGTTCTCCTTCTTCATGTCGTTCAGCTTCGATATCTTATCGTACGACTCTGCCCATGAATCTGTGGTATATATGGTTATGCATTTCTCCAGGCCGCACTTCACAACGAACTTCTCACCCAGTCCGTCCGCTATCTGCTTGCGAAAGCTCGCAGGCAGTAGAAAACGCCCTTTTGCGTCCACAGCTACTTCATTTTCACCTAGAAAGCGGGTCATTGATGTTGAGAGTTACGTTTTGTTCACACAAAGTAACACCTTTTCCCACTTAAAAACATAATTATTTGAATAATTTGGACCCCTTATTTTTCCACACGGTATTATTCCGCCGAAAGCCTTTACAGTAAAGGTTTTGAGACTGTTTTAGCCTCATTTTTGCCTTATCCTAATGTGAATTACCTGTTAAATGTTGTGGATTACTGTGCAAAACCCTGTTCAGGAGGGTGAAAAGGTGGCTTTTTATGCATTCTAAGCCGAGAGAACAGGTGATATTTTCGTTTTTGGAAGGGGAGGGGAGCAAAAAGATCATATAAATGATAGCCCTGCCCTCCCGGAAACGGTGGGGAAAAGTGTGGGATCGTTGCAGGAAAATGCACCAAAATAGCTTTTTACCCCTCTTGGCTAGGGAAATCTAAGCCATGCTACCCGCACAGCCTCACCCTTATCGGTATACTCGCGCAGCAGTGTAGCATATACTCCGGTGGTAGGGTGCTGGTGGGCCGATGTTATCATTACCACATGTCTTGCATCGGTTTTTTCAGGGTCGCCGAACAGGTAGGACCGTTTAACGCCGCCCTCATCTATCTTATAGCAGGCCGCTTCGAATTGGTGCAGCCCCCTTGCCATCTTTCGTTTTGCATCATCTTCTTCCCGGTCAAAGTTCTTCCGGTTGTCATTGAAAATGATATACTTTCCCTTCTCCGTCCTTATGTACGCGAATGATGAATGCTCATCGCCACCTTGCTTCATATACCATTTTCCCCTGGTCCTGTCGGCCATATACATGCTTTCTACCAGGCCATCGCATTCCTGCTTCTTTCTTATCATATAGCCGTCCGTTTCATTCCCCTCGGCATCCAGTTCTGATATAACCATAGTGCCCAGCACAGAGTATTCATTGTAGGTGCTGCGTGTTCTTACTATCGTTTGTGTTATCTCTTCCGAAAGCAATGTGATGGACATGTCCGCATTCATGATCATTTGCTGTGGCACGCCCGCAAACCCTTGCTCTGCCCCTAGTGTGGTCATAGCATAGGCGTTCACTTTCTTGTTCAGTATGGGCTTTTCGCTCTTCAGGCCCAGGTGCTCTGCATCTATATAACACAGGAACGCCCTGTAATAAAAGGTAGGGGTGCCAAAGGGATACTTCGCGCTGGAAAGCTTTGCCGATAGCAGTCTTATCGCATTGGTCTGCCGGTCGTAGTGCATCACCGATGCCGTTCTGCCCATCTCCTGCCCCAGGGCCAGCCGTTTGGTAAAAAAGGCGGCATCGCCCACTCCCAGCCGCGATATATATACGGGGGAGCTCTCCTTAGCATCCCTGTTAAAGGCGAATGACGCCAGGAACACTCTTTTATCTCCATCTACTACGGCTCCTATATATCGCTGGTGGTCATGGTCCTCGGGCAGGGTGCAGTAGGCGGCATTTATCACATTGTGGCTGCCGTTATAGTGTATCACCCGCACCCGTTGCGTTATCTTCGTTGTATTGCCGTTAAAGAATATGATGGCATAGTTGTCCGTCGCCGGGTCTTTCTCTACATATATGTCGCTGCCGTCCCGCCTCATCAGCTTTATTTCGGGCATATCTCCTATACGCTCTTCCTGCACCAGGCTGCCGTTGCCTGCATCAAAGCGCATACGGTACATCACAGGCTTGCTTTTCTCTGCCTGCCAGTAGAACAGTACAGGCTGTCCGCCTATCTCGTACAGCCCAGCTACGAATACCCGCTTCATTTTTCTGTGCTTCAGGTATTTGCTTTTTATTACCTGTTTGGCCACTATCTTCCTCGTTGCGTCATATACGTTCACCTCCATTCCCCTCATCCCCGCACTGAAATAATGTGTATTCCCGTTCTTTAATTGCAGCAGCCTGTTCCAGCTTGTAAAGGTCACATCTACCGGGGCGCTTTTTTCTATGGCAGGTATTTGTGCATGGCAGGGCGTTATGGTCCAAAGCAGCAGCAGCAAAAACGATATTTTTCTCATAAGGTGGGTATTCGGCCGCCAAAAATACATTGCGTTCATTACATTACACGCACATTATCAGGTACATATATCGGGCCGTCGCCAGTGGCTGGTGCCGGTGGTGCGCATGGCAGCATATGTCATATATTTTCGGCCGGCACATGTATTCATTGATACTCACGCTTTTACTTCTCCTCCTAAGATCGTAATTTTACCGCATGTTAGCCACACTCGAACAGGCCATGAAACTGGGCCTCCGCGAAGACGAATACGAAAAGATAAAACAGATACTGGGCCGCACGCCCAACTTCAACGAAGCTGCTATGTACTCCGTAATGTGGAGCGAGCACTGTAGCTATAAGAATTCTATAAAATGGCTGAAGACCCTGCCCCGCGATGGAGCCAGGCTGCTGGTAAAGGCCGGCGAGGAGAATGCAGGCCTTGTAGATATAGGTGATGGCCTGGGCTGTGTGTTCAAGATAGAGAGCCACAACCACCCATCGGCCATAGAGCCTTTCCAGGGTGCGGCCACGGGTGTGGGCGGCATACACCGCGATATCTTCACTATGGGTGCGCGGCCTATAGCTTCCCTCAATTCGCTTCGCTTCGGCAAGGTCGATAATCCCAAGACCCGCTGGCTCATAAAGGGTGTGGTAAAGGGTATAGGCCATTACGGCAACTGTTTTGGCGTACCTACCGTGGCCGGTGAGGTATATTACGAAAGCTGCTACCAGACCAATCCGCTGGTGAATGCCATGAGCGTGGGTGTGGTGAAAGTGGGCCAAACGGTATCTGCCACATCGCATGGCGTTGGCAATCCTGTCTTCATAGTGGGCGCATCTACAGGCAAGGACGGTATAGGCGGTGCATCTTTCGCCTCGGCCGATATAAATGAGAAGAGCGCCGAGCAACTGCCTGCCGTGCAGGTAGGCGACCCCTTCGAAGAGAAGAAGCTGCTGGAGGCCTGCCTGGAAATGATACCCACCGGTGCCCTCATAGGTATGCAGGACATGGGCGCAGCGGGCATTACCTGCAGCACCAGCGAAATGAGCGCCAAGGGCGAGCATGGCATGATCATTCACCTGGACAAGGTGCCTACCCGCCAGCACAACATGAAGCCATGGGAAATGCTCCTGAGCGAAAGCCAAGAGCGTATGCTCATAGTAGTGAAGAAAGGCCGCGAGGCCGAGGTACAGGCCATTTTCGATAAATGGGACATACACTGTGTGCAGATAGGCGAGGTGACAAAAGATACTAACCTGAAGTACTACATGAATGGCGAGCTGATGGCAGATGTGCCTGCCGAAAGCCTCGTTCTCGGCGGTGGCGCACCCGTATACGAAAGGGAGTACACCGAACCTAAATATTTCGAGCAGATACGCAGCTTCGACCCCAATAGCATACCCGTTCCCGGCGACCTGAAAGAGGTGGCCTACGAGCTGGTGCAGCTACCCAACATAGCCTCTAAGCGCTGGATATACGAGCAGTACGATAGCATGGTAGGCACCGGCAATACGCATACCAACGAGCCCAGTGATGCGGCCGTCGTGCGCGTACATGGCTCTGACAAGGCGCTTGCCGTGACCACAGATTGCAACAGCCGCTACGTTTTCTCCGATCCTTACAAGGGTGGTATGATAGCCGTGAGCGAGGCAGCGCGCAATATAGTATGCAGCGGTGGCCAGCCGGTGGCCATTACCAACTGCCTCAATTTCGGCAACCCTTACAACCCCGAGGTATACTACCAGTTCGTCAATGCCATCAAAGGCATGGGCGATGCCTGCCGCAGGCTGGATACCCCTGTTACAGGTGGCAACGTGAGCTTCTACAACCAGAGCGAGGACGGCCCTGTATACCCTACGCCTACAATAGGTATGGTGGGTGTGCTGGATAACCTGACACAAAAGATGTCCCTGGGCTTCAAACATGCGGGCGATGCCATATATATGCTTGGTGTCAATACCGGCGATATCAATTGCTCTGAATACCTGCACCACATATGCGGTGTCACGCACAGCCCCGCACCTCATTTCCTGCTCGATGATGAGGTGACCCTGCAGCAAAGGTTGCTACGGCTCATAAGGGCAAAGCTCATCCGCTCTGCGCACGATATCTCAGAGGGAGGCCTCTTTGCCTGCCTGCTGGAAAGCAGCATGGTAAATGGTCTTGGCTTCAACATCAGCACCCGTAGCGATGTGCGCAAGGACGGTACCCTCTTTGGCGAGGGGCAGAGCCGTGTAGTGGTGTCTGTAAGCGCTGAGCTGCAGCCTCTTTTCGAGGCCGAGCTTACCGATGTGCCTTTCACCAAACTGGGCTTCGTTACCGCCGAGCCCGAGATATGTATAGATGAAGAAGGCTGGGGCTACATCAGCGACTGGAAGAAAGCCTACGATACCGCCCTGGAGCGTATGCTCAATGCATAACACGCAGCATTTTATAAAATAAGAAGCGGCGATATGAGTACATCATATCGCCGCCATTCTTTTTAGCCCACCGGCTTATGTTATAATGTTACCTGGCGAATATCTTCATCGGCACACTGCATTTCCATGTCCTGTGCATCCTGGGTCAGCCATTGGTGCAGGCTGCATTGCTGCATGCCGCTAACATTCGACGATCCTGATATGACCATTACATCATATTGTGTGCCCGAGTAGTCGAGAGATAATGCGGCATCGGCATCGTTCAGCATCAGGTACAGCATCAGGAACCTGTTCCTGCTATTCTGGTCGTGAGGGGCTACTACTACCATATCTACGGTAGTAGTGCATTGCTGGTCGTACGAAAGACCAACTATATGCTGGTGTTCGCCGCTCAGCGCTTTAGCTTCGTGGTAAGTGTAAGGGGGGAGTTTCATAACATTGTAGTGACGCATAAAGTTATGTGTTTCTGAAAAGATCTAATGAAGATCTTATCCCCATAACATACCGTAAACATTTTCAGCAGTTTATCTTGCGCCATTGGCGTATACCGCGGCTCTATAGCCCACCGGCAGCGGGTAACCCAGGTCTTCCATTATCAGTTCCAGCATATTTTCCTCGTTCGGGTCGTACTTCTTGTCCAGGTTCAGCCCGTTAAAGCGAGCCCATGCCTGCCACTTCACTGCCGTCAGCGGGTTCTTGAACTCCTGCAGCATCTTATATATGTTCAGTTCGGTCTGGCGGGTTACCAGCTTCACCAGCAGGGTACCCTGCGTCACGTTCAGTTGTTTCACCCTGTCCTCGAACTCCCTGCGCATCTCATCTTCCCTGGCATTCACATATGCCTTGCGTTCGCGTTTGCTTATGCCCGGCTCGTTCACCTTTTTGTCTATCTCCCTGAAGAGTTTTGTGGCAGCATCGAGGTAGGGTAGTATAGTGGTCACATAATATTTGGTCTGGTTGTAGTGGTAGCGGTCGGTATCGTTCTTGAATTTTTCGGTCACCCTTGCTTCCGGCAGCATATATACGGTATCCAGCATATACCCGCCCAGGCCCTGCGCATGGGCATTGCCTACAGAAAAAATGAGCGTAGCTATAATTATCAGTTGCTTCATGATACCGTTCATATATCAATACCTGTACCAAAAATAGCTGCTTCCATGCCCATTTATCTCCAAAATGAAGGGTATAGATCCTTTTTAACAAAAAATAGCCTTTGTTTTATTAAAACTGATCGTACATTTGTGGTGGGTATATTTTTCATAAGGTGTAAGTAAGGCTCCAGTTCTCTGGAGCTTTACGCTTTTTAGGCCCTACCTCATGCGTTTTTACTTTTTTATCGCAAACAGTAGTATTTTAGCAGCACACTCTCGAGACGATCAATGGACTACGAAGTAAAACACTCAGGCAAATTCAAGTATGTAGAAGAAGGAGCAGGCGAACCCTTGGTACTGCTGCATGGCTTGTTCGGCGCACTCAGCAACTTCAAAGACCTTGTAGACCATTTCAAGCAGACCCATCGCGTTATCATTCCCATACTTCCTCTCTACGACCTTACAGTACTGGAGACCAGCGTGGGCGGCCTTGCCAAATTCGTCAACAAATTCTTCGAACATCAGAAACTGCGCAATGTACACCTCCTGGGCAACTCCCTGGGCGGCCATGTAGGGCTGGTATTCGCGCTCAAACATCCCGAGCTCATCAAGACCATCACCCTCACGGGTAGCTCCGGCCTGTTCGAGAACGGTATGGGCGAAACATACCCCAAGCGCGGCGACTACAACTATGTGCAGAAGAAAACAGAGCTCACCTTCTACGACCCCAAAATAGCCAACAAGGAACTGGTGGACGAGGTGTTCAGCATCATCAACAACCGCCTGAAGGCCATAAAGATCATCACCCTGGCACGCTCTGCCATACGTCACAACCTGGGCGAGGAGCTGCAGCAGATAAAACTGCCCGTATGCCTCATATGGGGCCGCAACGATACCATTACGCCGCCTATGGTGGCAGAGGAGTTCCATAAGCTGCTCCCCAATTCAGAGCTGCACTGGATAGATAAATGCGGCCATGCGCCCATGATGGAAGTGCCCGCAGAATTTAACAAGATCCTTGCACCCTTCCTGGAGAAACACAAAGGTTAAAAAGTACTTCTGGTACGTTTATTGTACATACCTAAGGACATTACCCCCTTCTAATAGAGATGAGTATAGAAAGATCGGTCTCCCTGTCCACGCCCACCCTGTCCCCGGCAGATACCATAGGCAAGGCCCTGCAGATGATGGACGAGCACAAGATGGCCGCCCTGCCCATAGTGAGCGACGAGGAGTATATAGCCCTGGTAACAGAAGATCACCTGCTGGAAGCCGCAGACGATAGTGTAGCGCTCGATGACCCGGGCATGTTGCAGTTCCGGCCTGCCATTTCATCGCTCTCGCATCCGTTCGATGCCCTTCGCATCATGTACGAGGCCAAGCTCTCGGTCCTGCCTGTTATCAATACAGAGAACAAATACATGGGCAGCATCACCAAAGACACCCTTATAGATCACTTTGCTACGCAAACAGGCATCAGCAGCCCGGGTGGTATACTGGTGCTGGAGGTGTCTCCGCGCAACTACTCTATGTACGAGATAGCCCGCATATGCGAGAACGAGGATGTGGCCATACTGGGCATGCAGCTGCACACCGGCCAGGAAGGTATGCTGGAGGTGACCCTGAAGCTGAACCGCACCGTGCTCGATGCCGTAGTGGCATCTTTCAGCCGGCACAATTATCATGTTACCGAGGTGTATGGCAGGGAGAGCGATAAGGAAGATATGCTGGAGAAATACAACCTGCTGATGAACTACATCAATATGTAACAATGATAGCCATAGATAATGTACTGCTGAGCGATGAGATAATAGAGGAAGAGTTCGTGTGCGACCTCACCAAGTGCAAAGGTGGCTGCTGTGTAGATGGCGACTGTGGTGCGCCCCTCACCGAGGAAGAGACACACATCATAGCCCGTATCTACCCCCATATCAAGCCTTGCCTCGACGAGGCATATATACCCGAGATAGAACGCCAGGGTACCCATACTATAGACAGCGAGTATGGCTATGTAACGCCCACCGTCAATGGTGGCATTTGCGTATACGGCTATACCGATGAGACCGGCACTGTGAAGTGCGGCATAGAAAAGGCGTGGCGCGAGGGCCTTACCGATTTCCGCAAGCCCATATCCTGCCACCTATATCCCATACGCATCACATCGCATCCAGGGTATGAGGCTGTCAATTACGAGCCGCGTCCTGTGCTTTGCAAGCCCGCATGCAAGCTGGGCCGCAAGCTGAAGGTACCCGTATACAAATTTCTCAAAGAGCCCCTTATTCGCAAATATGGCGAGGACTTTTACAACGCCCTCGATCATATAGCCCTCAAGCACTTCGACCAGAAGGACAAATAAGCATCATCTAAGAACAGCGTAAAAGAACGAAAGCTACCTCATGAGGTAGCTTTCGTTCTTTATATCATCGTAGGTGCTACTTTGCCAGCGTCACCTTGTGTGTCGATACATTGCCTGCATCATCCCTCACCGTCAGTATGTAGTTACCGTTTGGCAGGTTGCCCAGGTCGGCCTCATGTTTCTGCCTGTTCGTTTCGGCGCTGTACACCACCTGTCCTATTACGTTCGCCACTGTTATCCTTGCCTGTACATTACTGCGGTCGCCCAGGTCTACCGTCACCATACCTCCCGTTGGGTTGGGGTATACGTTCACATAAGAGCCTGCACCCACCATACCTGCTTTCAGCAGTGCTATGTATATGGTGTTCGATGGCTCTGAAAGACAGTTGCCCGTATCGCGCCTTGCATAGTAGTAGCCTATAGTGCCCGGGTGGTAGGTATGCGAGTTAGCGCCGGGTATTATCACCCCGTTGAAGTACCATACATAGCTGCCGCCTGTATTGGCCACCAGCATATTGTCTATCAGCGATACCAGTGGCGCTACAGGTGTGCTGTCGCGCACCATCAGCACGGCGGTAGTGGTCACAGAGTCGTTCACATAGCAGCCGCCATCGGTAGTACGCAGCCTGAAGGTGAGCAGGTCTCCGTCCCTGTATGTGCGCGTGAATGTAGATCCTGTACCCCTTACTGTATCGTTTATCAGCCACAGCAGGTCTGGCGCCAGGCCGCCATCGGTATAGGTAGCGGTAAATGTGAGAGCAGAGTCTATACAGCCCGGGTTCGCGCCATGTGTCATCACTATGTGTGCGGTCGGGTTCAGGTTGGGCAGTACCGTCATGGTTATCGGGCTCGATATCGTGGTGTCATTTATCACGCACGCATCGGTAGCCACCAGCATGGCATATACTATATCGCCATTATCCAGCGAGTCGGTCATGTACTGTGGTCCCAGCGCACCTACTACAGGCGTTCCGTTCACGAACCAGTATATCGTCGATCCCAAGCCGGCATCTGTTGTAGTGGCCCTCAGGGTATCGGGCGTGCCCTGGCATATGGGATTCCAGTCCACAGTTATGCCCAGTGTTGCCGTCAGCGAGTCGTGTACTACTTCTATTATGTTAGAGTATGCAGTATCGGTAGGGGAAGCGCAGGGCGAGTTAGATACCATCATGCACGATAACGTATCGCCATCGTTGAAGATGTTGGTGTATGTATTGCTGGTAGCACCGGCTATATCCACACCATCTACGCGCCATTGGTACAGTGGGCTGGGGCCGCCTGTGGCAGGGTATGCCGTAAAGGTAAGCGGGTGCCCGGGGCAGTCGGGGTTGCTACCGGCTGTCAGCGCTATCAGTACAGCAGGCATTATAGAGTTGCTGCGGTGTACGGTTATGGTGTTAGACAGGGCACTGTCCAGGAAACCACCACTGTTCGTGAAGAATATCTCGCAGTGTACAGTATCGCCATCGTTCAGGGCCGTGGTTATGAACGTATCTATCGATACACCCGTATACACCCCATTGGCATACCACCTGAATATGGTGCCTATCGCAGTATCGTTGGTCTCTACCGCCGTAAAGGTGAGCTGTGTGCCGGGGCATGTAGTGTCGCTGCCCCAGGGTAGGTATATCTGGACCGAATCCTCTGTCTGCGCGCTCGCAAACCCATAAGAACCAATGCACAATAACAGCAGCAAAATAAATTTACGCATCATACATCAAATAGTTTGTGCATACCTGCCCCTGGCAGATAGCGATAAGTCACGGTAAAAATAATGTATTCGTTTCTATTTTTCTCAGGTTTTTAGATACTACCTCTTTAAAAGGACGGATATGATACTGAATATGTTAGTTGCACACGATATTATTGGTGCTTACCCTTCCCGAATGACCATCTGTGCAACATTTGCAAATGTGCTATGTCTTAACTTTTGTCCCCTATTCACAGCTTCCTGCTTTCGACCTTATACTTCTGCTTTCGACTTTTCACTTTCTACTTTCGACTATCTACTTACCTTTGCACCGCTTTTCACGATAAAAAAACACTTTATAAATGAAAGAAGTATATATAGTATCGGCGGTACGCACACCCATGGGTAGCTGGGGCGGCGCTCTTAAAGATCTCTCTGCCACCCGTCTTGGCGCAATAGCTATAAAAGGCGCGCTTGAAAGGGCCGGTGTGAACGCCGGTGAAGTGAATGAAGTACTGATGGGCAGTGTGCTGCAGGCCAACCTGGGCCAGGCTCCCGCCCGCCAGGCAGCCCGTTTTGCCGGTGTGCCAGACAATGTACCATGTACTACTGTAAATAAGGTATGCGCCAGCGGTATGAAGGCCGTTATGCAGGGCGCACAGGCCATCATGCTCGGCGATGCCGACGTAGTAGTGGCCGGCGGTATGGAAAGCATGAGCAATGTACCCTTCTACAGCGATACCCTCCGTTGGGGTAATAAATATGGCAATACTACCATGATAGATGGTCTGGCCAAGGATGGCCTTACCGATGTATATCACAACTATGCTATGGGCAATGCTGCCGATATGTGCGCCAAAGAATGCAACATAAGCCGCGAAGCGCAGGACGAATTTGCTATAGAAAGCTACAAACGCAGCCAGGCCGCCTGGACCGAAGGCCGCTTCGATGCCGAGATAGTGCCTGTAGAGCTGCCCCAGAAAAAGGGCGACCCCATCATCTTCAGCAAGGACGAAGACCCATGGAACGTGAAGTTCGACAAGATACCCGGTCTGCGCCCTGCCTTCTCTAAGGAAGGTACCGTTACCGCCGCCAATGCCAGCACCATGAACGATGGCGCTGCTGCACTGGTACTGGTAAGCAAGGAAAAAGCCGAGGCGCTGGGCCTGAAGCCTATAGCCAAAATAGTAGGCTATGCCGATGCCGAGCAGGCTCCCGAGTGGTTCACCACGTCGCCTGCACTGGCAGTGCCAAAGGCCGTACAGAAGGCCGGCCTGAAAATGGAGGATATCTCCTATTTCGAGCTCAACGAGGCTTTCAGCGTGGTAGGTATCGTCAATACCCAGAAAATGAACCTCGATCCTGCAAAGGTGAACGTGAATGGCGGTGCAGTGGCTCTTGGTCACCCCCTGGGTTGCAGCGGTGCGCGCATCATAGCCACCCTCATCAGTGTGCTCAACCAGAAGGACGCCCGCTACGGTGCCGCAGGTATCTGCAATGGCGGCGGCGGTGCCAGTGCCATAGTTATAGAAAGGATGTAATTATTTCTTAATAAGAATACAAAAGGGGGCAGTGATGCGCCCCTTTTGCTTTTTCCTACATATCTGAAGCACATCTCCTTCCTTGGGGGTGAACGTAGTGAACGAGCGTAGCTCCGGGAGGGGCTTCTTGCTCCCCATCTTTCTTTTCGATAATTTTGCGCGCATGAAGATCTCTTGGATGAGGCATTTCACACTCATCATCGCATTAGTGCTCCTCGCTGCCTGCGGTGGTAAGCATACCGATGGTGCAGGCGCCAGCGAAGACCCTATGCTTACCAGCAGCCCCACGCTCAAAAGTATCACCGACGAGATACACAAAAGCCCCAAAGACGCTGCCCTCTACTTCGAGCGTGGCCGCCAGCTGCACAAGCTGCGCTACGACTCGCTGGCCCTCAAGGACTTCAAGTATGCCGTATCGCTCGATAGCTCCAAGAGCGAATACTACAGCGCTATCGGCGACCTCCTCTTCGAGAACAAGGACATAAATGGATCCCTCGAATGGATACAGCTCGCCATCAGGAAGAACCCCGAAGACCGAAAGGCCCACCTCAAGATAGCCAAGCTTTTCCTCTATACCGGCGATCATGCCCGTGCCTTTGCCGAGATAAACATAGTGCTCCGCAAGAATGTCTACGACCCCGAGGCATACTTCCTGAAGGCCATGCTCTATAAGGACCTCAAGGACACTGCGCGTGCCATATCCAACCTGCAGACCGCCATACAGGTGTCTCCCGAGCACCGCGATGCCGTAGTGGAGCTGGGCCTGCTCTACAGCGCAAAGAACGACTCCATAGCACTACGATACCTCAATAATGCCTTCGTAATGGACTCTACCGATGTGTTTCCCATATATGCCAAGGGAGTATACTTCCAGGAGCGTGGCGATAATGAGCGGGCCAAGGCAGAGTATCGCCGCTGCATCCTTGCCGACAGGCATTTTACAGATGCCTATTTCAATATGGGCTACATACTGCTACAGCAGGATTCTACTGCCAAGGCATGGCGCCAGTTCGATATGGCCATCAAGACCGATCCTACGAATACCACCGCCTACTTCAACCGCGGCTTATGCAGCGAGATAATGGATAGCCTCTCCAACGCCGTGGCCGACTACCGCACGGCCGCCCGCATGGATACCGGCTATGCTGCGCCCCGAAAGGCGCTGCAGCGATTGAAACAAAAAATGTAAAAAACTATAAATAGGCCACCTGCAGGTGGCCGCAAAACATGACCATATGCCGATAATTGCCCCCTCTATACTCTCCGCCGATTTCCTGAAGCTGGGAGCCGATATTGAAATGGTGAACAACAGCGAGGCCGACTGGTTCCACCTCGATGTAATGGACGGCCGCTTCGTGCCCAACATCAGCTATGGCATGAGCATAATAGCGCAGATGAAGAAGCAGGCCCGCAAGCCCTTCGATGTTCACCTCATGATACTGGAGCCCGAAAAATACTTTGAGGCCTTTGCCGCCGCCGGCGCCGATATCCTGAGTGTACACTTGGAGGTATCGCCCCACCTGCACCGCAGCCTGCAGGCCATAAAGGCCCTGGGCATGAAGGCAGGTGTGGCCGTCGATCCCCATACACCTGTAAGCCTCCTTGCCGATGTGATACATGATGTGGACCTGGTATGTATGATGAGTGTGAACCCCGGTTTCGGCGGACAGAAGTTCATAGAGCATACCCACCAGAAGATAAAGGCCCTCCGCCAGATGATAACCGAGCGCGGCGCCAGTACGCTTATAGAAATAGATGGCGGTGTCACGCTCGATAATGCTGCGGCTATCATAGCCTCGGGCGCGGATGCTCTTGTGGCTGGCAATACCGTCTTTGCCTCGCCCGATCCCACCGATACCATAAAAAGATTGAAGCAGGTAGGAAAATGATCTTATCTTCATTGCGTTATCATACCATGACTCTTCAAAGGCTCTCTTTGCTCTTGCTGTTGCTCACGACGGCTGTTTGCGCGCATGCGCAAAAGGCCATCGTATCGGGTGTGGTACGCAACGAAATGGATAAAGGCCTCGGCCAGGCCCTCGTTGCCGATGAGGTGACCGGCCTTGGCGCCACTACCAATACCCAGGGCTACTACTACATGGAGGTGCCTGCCAACAAAAAGGTCACCATCATATACATAGCGCAGGGCTACATTGTGAAGCGGAGGGAGGTATTGTTGTCTCCCGGTGCCAGCCGTATCATCGATGTGCAGATGGAGCGCCTGCAGGCCGTTCAGGGTCCCGATATCGTAATAAAGGACCAGCGCAAGCGCGAGGATGCAGGGTCTGTGATACTGGATGTGAGCCGTGCGGTATACATGCCCAGCGTGGTAGATGGTGTCACTGCCATGATAAAACAGATGGTGGGCACCAATAACGAGCTCACCTCTCAGTACAATGTACGCGGTGGCAACTTTGACGAGAACCTTGTTTACGTCAACGATTTCGAGATATACCGTCCCTTCCTTGTGCGCACGGGCCAGCAGGAGGGCCTCAGCTTCGTCAACTCCGACCTCGTGGCCAATGTCAATTTCTCCGTAGGTGGCTTCCAGAGCAAGTATGGCGATAAGATGAGCAGTGTGCTCGATGTCTCCTACAAAAAACCGAAAGAGTTCGCAGGCTCTGTCACTACGGGGCTGCTGGGTGCCAGTATGCACCTGGAGGGCGCCTCCAAGAACCAGCGCCTTACCTACCTGGTAGGCGCACGGCAAAAGAGTAACCAGTATGTGCTGCAGGCACAGCCTACAAAGGGTATATACAATCCTTCCTTCACCGACATTCAGGCCCTGCTTAATTACAGGGTGGGCAACTGGGAACTGGAAGGTATAGCCAACTATGCCCGCAACAGGTTCACCTTCTTCCCCGAGACCTCCTCGTCCAGCTTCGGTGTGCTCAACCAGGCTTATGTGCTCAATGTCTTCTATGAGGGTGGCGAGTTCGATCAATTCGATTCCCGCTTTGGCGGCCTGTCGGCCACTTATCACAAGGTCGGCTCTAAATTCCGTATCAAGTTCCTGGGCTCGGGCTTCCGTACCAACGAGTACGAGACCTACGATATCTTTGGCGCCTACCTTCTTGGCGAGCTCCAGACCGACCTCAGCAAGCGCGACTTCGGCCAGATAAAGACCTATCTCGGTGCCGGCGCTATACACAACTTTGCGCGCAACTATCTTAATGTGAACGTGGGCGACATGGGCACGCGCGGCTCTTACGATGCAGGCGATCACCTAATACAGTTCGGCGCTAATGCCACCGTTACCGCCATCGGCGATGAACTGCACGAGTGGGAGCGCCGCGACTCGGCAGCCTTCTCGCAGCCATACGATCCCAATGGGGTGAACATGGTATCGCTCTACCACTCCTCTACCGACCTCAACTATACCCGCCTCAGCGGTTTTGTACAGGATTATTTCAAGCTTGACTCCGGCCGCCTCACTGCCACCGCAGGTATACGGTTCAATCATAGCCTCCTCAACGACGAGCTTAATATCAGCCCGCGCCTGCAAATGTCCTACAGGCCGCGCTCACGCACCCGCGACCTGGTGCTGAAGCTTGCCGCAGGCAAATATGTGCAGCCACCCTTCTACCGCGAGATGCGCGATGTGAACGGTGGTGTCAATAAAGACCTGCTGGCGCAGAAGTCATGGCAGTTCGTACTCGGCGCCGACTATAATTTCTCCATGTTCCGCAGGCCGTTCAAGGTCACCGGAGAGACCTACTACAAATACCTGTGGGACCAGGACCCCTACCGCTACGACAATGTGCGTATACGCTATACCGGCAAGAACGATGCCATAGGCCGCGTATACGGTGGCGAGGTGCGCCTCTATGGCGAGCTTGTAGAAGGTGCCACATCGTGGATCAGCATAGGTATGCTTAAAGCGGAGCAGAAGATCACTGATAGCCCCTCTATTGCAGGTTACGACAATTACTTCCCCATGCCTACAGACCAGCGCTTCATGCTGGGCATGTATTTCGAGGACTATCTGCGAAAGAACAAGAACTTCAAGGCCCATGTGAATGTGATGTATGCCAGCGGCCTGCCTGTAGGCCCACCCCGTGGCCACCTGTATCAGAACATACTGCGCATACCTGATTACAAGCGTGTAGATATAGGCTTCTCGGCCCTACTGCTCGATGGGCTGAAGAAAGAATACCGTGCGCACAGCTTTTTCAATCATATACACAGTATATGGGGCAGCCTCGAGGTCTTCAACCTCCTCAGCATCCAGAACACCCTCTCCTACACCTGGATCCAGGACCAGAGCTCAGGCAGCATGTATGCCGTGCCCAACCGCCTCACAACGCGCCTGCTGAACGTGAAGCTGCATTTTACTTTTTAGGGTAACGGCTATAAATTAGCTCGTGCCACATTAATGCGTTAAAATGGAAAATGAGGTAGAGTATATCTTGAAGAAGTATCTGGAAAAACAATTTGCGGTAGACATATGCTATATACAGCATGATAGTTGTATAGATGATGATCTAAAAATAATTGCAGCTGATGCTATTGACTTGATTCTTTGGTACAGCAAAAAATTCAATGTCGATGTTTCTAATTTTATGGCGGCAGAATATTTCGAACCTGAAGGGATGAACTGGTTAATTCCCAGAACTATACCGAATAAAAAGAAACTGCTTTTCAAGCATTTGTTAAAGGGAATAGCTGCAGGCCGGCTTGACGAGACCGTTATTAATTCAACCATATGAAAAGAATAGAATTTGGACTTTGGATAATAGCACTGGCAAGCGTGATATTACACGCTTTCTTTAATTTCTCCCCGCCTGGTCGAAGTGTCCCACTTCGTCCTACCTTCCTGCAAGCGTCCGCTTGCGAGAATCCGTTTGGCGTAGTTTATCCATAATAGTTCGGCGAGGTCTCCAGACTTCGTCGTAGTGGTAGCCGGTCTCCCGACCGGCGTGTAAATGTACTGTCTTAACAGGTCTCCCCATCTGGTTGCAGTGCCCCGCTTCGTCCTACTTTCTAGCAAGCGTTCGCTTGCGAAAAAATACCGCATTTTCCGTTTTTTGCGTATCCCTCCCACCACGTCACTGCACACCCGCTCTCCAGACCGGCAAATAGCAGCGATGCGACCGGACTATGATGGGACCTTCCTTCGTCTATTGTCACGGTCTTGCCACTACTGATCTTATTTTGCACTCATGTTCAAATAAAAAAATTAATATGGATCTAATTGGCTAACTTTATAACTAACGCCATAAACACTATGCTTACCACCCCTGAACTGCGCACGCAGTTCGAAAGATCTTTCTCAAAGCTCGTAAGAACTTTGCCCCTCGATATACAAAAAAAATGGGATGGTACCATTAGCTGGAAAGATGAACATTCTTATCCGGATATCCAGTCAGAAATAGTTCAGCAATTATCGCCATCTGCTAAGGCCGTATATGTTACATTGTTAAACAAACTTAGCAGGGGAAAGATATGATCCTATTCTTATCGGAAATGATACCATGTCGACAGAAAATGTAGTGTTCAGGAAAATAAAGGAGATCAGTGTTCGCGGTATAAAGCCACGGCCTATGATAACTGTACTTCAGATATCGAGGGAATTGTCTCTCACTTCCGATAGCCTTTTGGCACAGCTTGCAGAGTTGAAACGACTGCGCTTAGTTACCTTCTGCGACAATGGGACCACATCTATAAAGCTAACTTTATTAGGCTCCGTTGTAAGACGCGATAAATAGAGGTCACAACTTATCTTGTCTGGACTCGTTTGGCACAGCCTCCAACTACGTCACAGCGACACCCCATCTCCAGCGTATAGTTAGCTCATGGGCTTGTGCGTAAAATAAGGCGGAAAGCGGCATTTTATACCCCTTCTTCTCAGGCATTTCCCTACACATTTTGCACAGTCTGCCGAGATCTGTACTTTGGTCATCTGAAAAAGATCTTACTTCTTCTACTCTTTCCCCTTCTCTCCTTTGCGCAGCAGCCCCGCGCAAGGCTCGACTCCCTATTGAAAGAGTTATCCTCCGACACATACCGCGATGCCCGCGATACGGGCAAAGTGAGCCTGCTATGCAACGTAGCGAGGGCATACCTGCAGCTCTCCAAAGAAGATTCGGTGATCTTTTATGCAGGCCAGGGCCTGCAGCTGGCGCAGGATATAGACCATAGGTACGGCCAGGGTATATGTCTGGCTACGCTTGGCGGTATAGAAGGTAATTTCGAATACCAGCTCGATCACCTGCTGAGGGCGCTAAAGATCTTCGAGCAGATAAATGATAAATACCAGACAGCCCGCACATACGATGTGATGGCCGGTGTGTACTTCAATATGAAGAATTTTACGCGGGCTATGGAGTACTTCCGAAAGGCATATGACCTGTATGCCAAGATCCATGACAAGTACGACCTATCGCGTACGCTCACCAATATCGGGGAATGTTATGCCATTCTCGGCGACCTGAACAAGGCCATAGAATGCCAACGTACTGCGCTGAAGTACTACGAAGAGATAGGCGATGGTCGCAAGGTAGCTACTGCGCTGGGCAATATAGGCAACTGCTACCATTCCCTGCACGATATAGGGAATGCGCTTGCCTATGCCCACAAGGCAGTGCGCATCTTCAGCTCCATTGCCGATGATAATTATAACTATGCTATCGCCCTCCGCGACCTCGGACGCATATACCTTGATGCTGCCAACGATAGCAGCGGCGTCACGCTGGCCGACAGCCTGCTACCTGCCGGTCGCGCTGCCCGTCTGGCGAAAGCCATATATTATTTCCGCGGATCGCACGCCGTCTACGATAGGAACCCCGTTTTTCTTCCCATAGACATATCGCTGGGCCTGGCCCAGGCACTGGAGGCATCCGGCCATCACCTGGAGGCATTGAGATATTATAAGGAGCATATGCAGTACAAAGACTCTATGCTCTCTGAAGACATACACCTGAAGGTGGCAACACTGGAGACCCAAAGAGAGGCCGACCTGAAAGAACAGCAAATAGAACTGAACAGGATACAGGCTGCCAATGAAAAGAAGGAACGTGCGCTCTTCCTCATCAGTATAGCGCTGCTGGGGGTCATTATATTGCTCATAGGGCGCAACTATGCCCGCCAGCGGGGGGCCAATGTAAGGCTGCTGGCAGAGAAAGCAAAGCTGGAGACCGCCAACAAGCAGATAGCCGAGGAAAAACAACGGTCTGACGATATGGCGGTACACCTGCAGGAATCGCTGGTGCAAAAAGAATCGCTGGCCTCGCAGCTCACACATGCGGCCAGCATGAAATCGCGCTTCCTGGCCAATATCAGTCACGAGTTGCGCACCCCCGTTACACTTCTCACCGGTATGCTGGACCTTATGCGAACAGGCGGCAAAGTGCAGAACCCGCGCATAGGCGAGCAACTGGATATAGCCTACAGCAACAGCCGCCGCCTGCAGTATATGGTAGAAGAGATACTGGACCTGTCGCGGCTGGAGACCACCAATTCCCGCCTGAACCTGGAAATAAAGGACATAGTACCCGTGCTCAGGCGAATGGTATATGCCTTCGAGACCTTTATAGAGAACGAGCGCCTTATACTTTCCTTCACATCCGACCGTGCTACGGGTATATATGTACAGGTAGATGAGCTGATGCTGGAGAAGGTGATCAACAATCTTGTATATAATGCCGTAAAATTCAATACCCCCGGTGGGTGGATAAAAGTTGTTACCGCTATCGCGGGTAACGACCTGGTATTCGTTATCAGCAATTCGGGCAGCGGTATCCGCCAGCAAGACCTGCCACACGTCTTCGAACGATACTACCAGGCCGATACCAATACTGCTAAGGCACAGGGCATAGGTATAGGCCTTAGCCTTGTAAAGGAATTTACGGTACTGATGGGGGGTACGGTATATGTAGATAGCTCTGAAGAAGGGGGCACTACCTTCACCTTACAGTTCCCTATAGCAGAAAAAGTATCATCACGGGCAGATATACCCCGGGAGCCTATGGTGGTCCCCGGCGAAAAATGGGAACATTTTTCTGCAAAGCAGACCGTGCTTATTGCCGAAGACAATGTGGAAATGCGCTACTACCTGCGGCAGGTACTAGGCGATAAAGTAGACCTGATAGAGGCGGCCAATGGCCGGGAAGCGCTGGATAAGATGGCAGACACCCGGGTAGACCTGGTGATAACCGACCTGATGATGCCACAAATGGGCGGCGAGGAGCTGATAACCAACCTGAAGAAGACCCCAGCATACCGCCATATACCTGTGATAACCCTCACCGCCCTTGCCGAAGGGGCTACCAAGATAGCGCTGCTGCGGCTGGGGATAGACGATCATATAGTAAAACCTTTCGACGCATCGGAACTGCGCGCCAGGGTATACAACCTGCTTACCAACCTGCGGGAACGCCGCCAGTTCGAGAGTGTGCCCAGCGAGCCCGATGATATACCTCTGGAAAGCAACGAGGCAGAAACATTCAAAGAGCGTATATCCGAGTTCGTGCTGGCCCGAATGAAGACCATAGACGTATCGGTGTATGACCTGGCATATGAGCTGGGTATGAGCGAGCGCCAGTTGTACCGGTTCGCAAAGCGCGTGACGGGTTGTACCCCTGCCCAGCTTATCAAAGAAGTGCGGCTGCAAAAAGCATACGAATTGCTGGTAAGCGGTAGCGTACACAAGGTAGAATACGCTGCAAAACAGGTGGGTTTTGACGATGCCAGCTATTTTTCCCGGCAGTTCTACGAGCGCTTTGGCAAGCGCCCTGCCGACTTTTTATAGCGAAAGTATATTTCACTTACATTTCTCTGGTAAGAATTTTCATTGGTATTGCCTGTTTCGTTTTTTTATAGTGTATTGAAAAACATGTAGTTACATGTATATGGCAGGTTTGTCAGGGTATTTGGCAGGTTTCTCTACTGAGGCTTTTCTAATTTTCCGGTACAAAAGAGAGCCTTGATACCTTATATAATACCTTATAAGAAATATGCTTTTTGCTAAAATATCAGGCCCCTTATTTGATCGGTCTACTACAGACCTCCCCACCTTACCCGGTTGAAACATAAAAGAGCGCTCACCCCCTGGCGCTCTTTTTTTTGATGTCCCCCTTGAGTGCGCCGGGTCCCTGCCTGCCACAAGCTATGCACGGGAGACCCGGCTAAGACGGAGCGTCATCAGCATAGAAAATGCCATTTTACCCGGTATACATTTTTGAGAGAAAAAGATCATTTGATCACTATTCTCAGACCGGTAACGGGAAAATTCATTATTCAAGCAAATATGCATATATTCATTTTGCCGATCATAAACGCATGATGTATGCAATGGAAGAACGAGATAACTAAGTTGCTGGGTGTGACGTATCCTATAGTACAGGCGCCTATGCTGGGCGTATCTACGCCGCAAATGGCGGCGGCCATATCGAATGCCGGTGGGCTCGGGTCGCTGGCAGTAGGGGGCCTTTCCCCGCAAAGGACCACAGACCTTATTCGCGCTACGAGGGCGCTTACCGACAAACCTTTCGCAGTAAACTTCTTTGCTCATGACATACCTGTGCCCGACAAAGAGCAGGTAGCGCCCATGAAGATGTTGCTGCTGGGCCTTTGTTCGAAATACGGGTTGCCATTCGAAGAGGGAGACTTCGAGCCGTTCCACTTTTCTTCTTACAAAGAACAGGTTGAGATACTGGTAAAGGAAGGGGTACAGGCGGTCAGCTTCACATTCGGCATACCGGATGATGATAGTATAGGTATAATGAAAAGGGCGGGCATATCGCTGACCGGCACCGCTACATCATGTGCTGAAGCAATGGCATTGGAAGAGAAGGGGGTGGATATTATAACCGCGCAAGGTATAGAGGCAGGTGGCCATCGCGGCTCGTTCATAGAGGGTGCACTGCCGCAGGTGGGACTGATGTCTTTGCTCACTACCATAAGAGCACATACCAGAACGCCGGTGCTGGCGACCGGCGGAATATGCGATGGCCGATCGGTACATGGCGCAATGGCCATGGGCGCTGCGGGTGTACAGATCGGTACATTGTTCATTGCCAGTACCGAAAGCGCTGCCATACCATCGTACAAGGCAGCAGTATGCCGTGCATCGGATACCGATAGCAAGCTCACACGGGCATTTTCTGGCAGGTGGGCGCGTGGCCTGCGCAATGCATTTATGGAGGAAGTAGAGGCAGCGAATATACCGATACCGCCATACCCTATACAAAACAGCCTTACCGGAAAAATAAGAACAATAGCGCAGCAACTAGATAACAAGGAAATGACCAACCTGTGGACAGGGCAATGCACAGCAAAGGTCACCGAAAGGCCATCGGCGGTCATTTTTAAAGACCTGGTACGAGAAATAGAAGAGCTAAAGAAAGAAAACACATGACCGAGTAAAAAGTAATGACCCCACCGATAAGTGGGGCCATTACTTTTTTATTTATTATTCTGTTCGCTTATGCGTATGCCTCGGTAGGCTCGCAGGTGCATACCAGGTTGCGGTCGCCATAGGTGTTGTTCACACGGGCTACGCTGGGCCAGAACTTGTTGTGCTTTACATATGGCAGCGGGAAGGCGGCCTGCTGGCGGCCATACTTGTGGGCCCACTCATCGGCAGTGATGGAGAACTGCGTATGAGGCGCGTTCTTCAGCACATTGTCCTGCTTGTCGGCAGTGCCTTCTTCTATGGCGCGTATCTCGGCACGGATGCCCAGCATGGCGTCGCAGAAGCGGTCCAGCTCGGCCTTGTCCTCGCTTTCGGTAGGCTCTATCATGATAGTGCCTGCTACGGGGAAGCTGAGGGTGGGAGCATGGAAACCGTAATCGATGAGGCGCTTGGCCACATCTTCGGCCTCTATCTCGGCGCTCTTCTTGAACGGGCGCAGATCGACGATGAACTCGTGTGCGCAAGTGCCGCCGGTGCCGGTGTAGAGTATGTCGTACTCCTTCTGCAGGCGGGCACGCATATAGTTGGCATTGAGTATGGCATACTCTGTAGAGTTGCGTACACCTGCGCTGCCCAGCATGCGTATGTAGCCATAAGATATGAGCAGTATGCTGGCAGAGCCGTATGGCGCGGCGCATATAGCGCGGTTGCCATTGCCTGTAGCAGTATCTAGCACGTCGTGCGATGGCAGGAAGGGTGCCAGGTGCTGCTTCACACATATGGGGCCCATGCCGGGACCGCCGCCGCCGTGCGGTATAGCGAAGGTCTTGTGGAGGTTGAGGTGGCAAACATCGGCACCTATGAGGCCGGGGGCGGTGAGGCCCACCTGGGCATTCATGTTGGCACCGTCCATGTATACCTGGCCACCATGCGCATGCACTATGGCAGTTATCTCTTTAACGGTCTCTTCGTAGACACCGTAGGTAGAGGGGTAAGTGATCATAATACCTGCCAGCTTATCGGCATGGAGGGCAGCTTTGGCTTTCAGGTCCTCTACATCTATGTAGCCGTTCTCCAGGGCTTTTACCACTACTACCTTGTAGCCTGCCATTACCGCGCTGGCAGGGTTGGTGCCGTGGGCAGAGATGGGTATGAGCATCACATCGCGGTGGTGGTCGCCACGGCTCTCGTGATAGCCGCGTATGGCCAACAGGCCGGCATATTCGCCCTGGGCGCCGCTATTGGGCTGCAGGCTGCATGCGTCGAAAGCGGTGATCTCGCAGAGGTAGGCAGAAAGTTCTTTCACTATCTGCAGGTAGCCTTCTGTCTGGTACCTGGGGGCAAAGGGGTGCATCTTGCTCCAGTGCGGCCAGCTAAGGGGCATCATTTCGCTGGCGGCATTGAGCTTCATGGTGCAACTGCCGAGCGATATCATGCTGGTATTGAGGCTGAGGTCCTTGTTCTCGAGCATTTTGATGTAGCGCATCATCTGCGACTCAGAGTGATGCGAGTTGAACACCTGGTGCGTGAGGAACTCGCTGGTGCGTGTGAGGGCAGTAGGTATGTGTGTAAGCGCGAAATTCTCGTCTATAGTGATGGCAACAGGCTCATCGGTATCGAGTATCACATGTATGATGTCCAGCACATCGGAAGGAGTGGTGGTCTCATCGAGAGAGATACCTATGCTGTTGTCGGTATGGTAGCGGAAGTTGATGTGGCGAGCCTCGGCCCTCTGGCGTACGGCATCGCTATCGGCAACGGTAACAGAGATGGTGTCGAAGAAGCTCTTGCTGTGCAGCTTGAGGCCACCGGCGGCCAGCGCATCGCTGAGCACCTGTGCCAGTACGGCCACACGCTTGGCTATATTGGTAAGGCCATCGGGGCCATGATATACGGCATACATAGCGGCCATATTGGCCAGCAGGGCCTGTGCGGTGCAGATGTTGGAAGTAGCCTTTTCGCGCTTGATGTGCTGCTCGCGGGTGCCGAGGGCCATGCGCAGGGCGCGGTTGCCCGACGCATCGATGCTGACACCTATGAGGCGGCCGGGTATCTGGCGCTTGAAGTCTTCCTTAACGGCAAAGAAGGCCGCGTGCGGGCCACCGAAGCCTAGCGGCACACCGAAGCGCTGTGCAGAACCTACGGCAGCATCAGCGCCCAGCTCGCCGGGAGAGGTAAGCAGGGTAAGCGCCAGCAGGTCTGTGGCCATGGCCACATATGCACCCGCAGCGTGAACGGCGGTTATGAAGCCGCGGTAGTCTTCTACACTACCCTTGTCGTTGGGGTACTGCAGCAGGGCGCCGAAGTAGGTAGCATCGAACGTGGTAGTGCGGTAGTCGCCATATACCACCTCTATACCCAGTGGTATGGCGCGGGTAACTACCACATCCTTTGTCTGTGGGAATACGTCGTTGTCTATGAAGAACTTTTTGCGGTCGGCGGCCTGAACGTCCTTGTTACCTATGTGGAAGAACATGTTCATGGCCTCGGCAGCGGCAGTGGCCTCATCCAGCAGGGAAGCATTAGAGATGGGCAGGCCGGTAAGGTCGCTTACCATTGTCTGGTAGTTGAGCAGGCTTTCCAGGCGGCCCTGGCTTATCTCGGCCTGGTAGGGGGTGTACTGCGTATACCATCCTGGGTTCTCGAAGATATTGCGGAGTATGACGCTGGGGGTGTGTGTATCATAGTAGCCCTGGCCTATGTAGGTCTTGCACACCGTGTTCTTCAGCGATGTTTCTTTTAGCTGCGAGAGGTATTCGGCCTCGCTGATGCCAGAGGGGATACGCAGGTTGTGATCCATGCGTATGGCCTGTGGCACTGTGCGGCCAATGAGCTCGTCCATGCTGCTCACACCTATGGTCTTGAGCATTTCTTTTGTGTCATGTTCGTTGGGGCCTATGTGGCGGCCTATGAACTCTGCGCTCTGCGCTGAAAAAAGATCCATAATACTGTATCGGTTATTTGAGAGAATCGAACGTTATAAAAGGGATGCAAAGATAAAAATATATTGATGAATAAGACGTACAACACTCGGTCGCATGGTCATATCTTTATATTTGACGTGCACTGGCCATGATAGTAATATCTTCGTTCCTTCCTTAATTAAGTAAATAGTGATCTATGTCATATGTATTGCCTGTAAAGGGGATAGCCCCACAGATACCGGATAGCTGTTTCGTAGCGCCGAATGCCACCATTGCCGGAGATGTGGTGATGGGGGAAGATTGCAGTGTGTGGTTCAATGCCGTGGTGCGTGGCGATGTGAACAGCATTCGCATGGGCAGCAAGGTGAATGTGCAGGATGGGGCGTGCATACACTGTACCTACCAGAAAACGACGGTGGATATAGGCAATAATGTATCGATAGGCCATAATGCCATAGTACACGGTTGCAAGGTGGCCGACAATGTACTGATAGGCATGGGCGCCATAGTAATGGACAACTGCGAGATAGGCGCCAACAGCATAATAGCTGCCGGGGCCGTGGTGCTGGAAGGTACAAAGGTGCCGGCCGGCAGTGTGTTCGCAGGGGTGCCTGCAAAGAAGGTGAAAGATATAAGCCAGGAATTACTGAAAGGAGAGGTAGAACGCATAGCGAACAACTACCTGATGTATAGCTCGTGGTTCAAAACCGAACCATGATCCGTAGGATGCCTTGATGGCCATGATGCCTGCTATATCGCTCTAGCGTGTTTTTGTGTAGTTTTGGTACATAGCAGCGGCGTATATGCACGATCATTCACATAGTCATGGGCATTCGGGGCATGGACATAGCCATGGGCACCACCATACGGCACATATAGGGCGTGCATTTGTGTGGGGCATAGTGCTGAATGCGGCCTTTGTGGTGGCGCAGGCGGGTGTGGGGCTGTATACAGGATCGGTGGCGCTGCTATCGGACGCGGGGCATAACCTGAGCGATGTGGCCAGCTTGCTGCTGTCGCTGCTGGCCTACAGGCTGGCGCGGAGGCCACCTACTCATTCTTTTACATACGGATATAAGAAGACCACTGTGCTGGCAGCGCTGGTGAATGCCGTGGTGCTGCTGATAGCCATAGGTGTGCTGGGTTTTGAGGCGGTAATGCGCCTGCAGCACCCGCGGCCGCTGGACGGCGGGCTGGTGGCCATAGTGGCCGGTGTGGGCATAGTGGTGAACCTGGGCAGCGCTATGTTCTTTTTTCGCAGCAAGGAGCACGACCTGAACACGAAAGGCGCCTACCTGCACCTGCTGACAGATGCGCTTGTATCGGTAGGGGTGGTGATAGCGGGTGTGGCCATAAAATATACCGGGCTGTACTGGCTGGACGGGGCCGTGAGCCTGGTGGTGCTGGTGGTGATACTGGTAGGTACATGGGGCCTGCTGACGGACAGCCTGCGTATGGCGCTGGATGCTGTACCGCATAATGTGACCCCCGAAGAGATAAAACGGTTGGTGCTGGCCGTACCGGGGGTAGAGGAGATGTACCATACACACATATGGGCCATGAGCACTACGCAGAATGCGCTGACGACCCACCTGACACTGAGCGACAAACTATCTTTTGAAGAAAAGATGAAGCTGGTGCACGATATAAAGCACCAGCTTCACCACCATAATATACACCATGCTACGATAGAGCTGGAATCGCCGAGGGTGCCGTGTGAGGATAAGGATTGCTGAGAGGTTACAGGGAGGCTAAATTCACTTTCAACTGTTCTTTCGATATTTTGGTGAGGGTCACATTTAGGCTCATGCCATCGGAGATAGTTAGACCGTCTTTCTGATAGTAGTATATGTCGCCATTGGCGCGGGTATTGATGACCACTATGCTGGCAGACATGCCGATGGGTACCTGGTGGCCAAAGGAACTGCTGAGGTCGAAGGTATGCGATGAGGTGATGTATTCATCGAAGGGTACTACCGAGTTGATGTCGTGCAGCACAATGAGGCAATGTGTAGAAGAACGACCTACGAGCGTATCATCGGGTGTCACCCTTACGGTGGTACGCGGAGAGGTCCTGTCGGCCAGTGCATCGCAGTTTGTCCAGCCCATATCGCTGCATGAATCGAACACGAAATAGAAGCCTTCACCCCCGCCAAAGCCGGTGTCGGTAGCTTTGGCCACTGCACCTACCGCAGTATCGGGCGCACCCCAGGTCACAAGCGGGTCGGCAGTGGTGGAGCTGCCGGAGTACAGGAACATAGTGGCTGTAGAGCCGGCATTTTGCCGGAAAGCTATTCCATATTTGTTGGCATTTACCCGCTGGCCATTGTGTGTGGCAGTGATGTATACCTGGCCGCCGCTGTGCAGTATACCTGCTGTAGCTACGGTGGTAGCGCGGTTAGATATCATATCGCCGGGCTTGTACATTTCTATAAGAGATATGCATATGGTGCCGCTGGTGATGGGGAGGCCGCTGCCGTCTTTGAAAGAATTGGGGTAGAGAGTGAGTACAGTGCCCCCGGAGAAGGTGACGGTCTGTGCTATGCCTGCGGTCACGCATTTGACCTCGGGTGTATAGCGCAGATCCTGGAACAGGGCGTTCAGCTGGTCCCTGGCGGTAGTGGCCGATGGTGGTGGCGAGAAAGGGTTGACGGTAGTGGGCTGTATGGTACCAGGTGACTCATACTTTTTACGGCACGAAGAGGAGCTCATGATAATGAGACCGATAAGAATCATCAGAAGAGGAAGGGCGCGTTTCATAAAATGATCTTTTAAGCGTTAAAGTATGGGCAATAAAATACCTGTTCTATGCCGGGGCATAAAAAGTATAGGGTAGGGTATGCGGATGGTCTAAGTTAGAGCGCTGCCAGTCTGCCTTGTATGTAGCCTATCGTTTGCGGCATAGGGTATGCCACTATATTGAACTGTGTGGTGATGAGGAATGCCAATGTTTCTGAGTAATAATACTGCATGTTCTTCTTCATGATGACGACCACGCTGGCGGTGAGGCCCTCGGGTATGTCTGCGGTCTTGTAGGTAAGGGGTGCGCCACTCTGGTAGTAGAGCGGCAGTGCTGCGTTGATAGCAGGTATGGCCATGAATACCTGTGTGTTGCTGCCATTAGCACCTGTATCGGCCACTATTACTTTTACCTGTGTTTTGGCGGCAGTAGTAGCATAGAAATAGTCACAGTTGATCCAGTTGAAATCGGTGCAGGAATCGAATTGGTACCAGAAGCCGAGACCGTAGCCGCCTGTGGTATCGCCGGGTGGCGGAGGCAGGGTATCGGTAGTGCCGGGCTCGAAAGCACCTGTCACACTGCTGGAACCACCCCATATCACCAGGGAGTCGGTATTGTTGGTATTGCCGTAGTACAGGGCCATTGGCTGCATAGATGATGCGGCCTGCTTGAAGGCTATGCCGTATTTGCGTGCGTAAACGGTCTCGCCGCCCTTAGTGGCTTTGATATGTACCTGTCCGCCGCTGGTGAGTATGGTATTGCCGGCCGATATGGTGGTAGCGCGGTTCGCTATCATGTCGCCGGGTTTGGGCATTTCTATCACCTCCAGGCATACGGTGCCCGAGGTGATGGTGCGGCCTGCGCCGTCTTTGAACGAATTGGGGTAGAAGGTGAGGCGGGTGCCTTTGCCGAAGGTGATGGTCTGTAGCTTGCCTGCGGTTATACATTTCGTCTCGGGCCTGTAGCGCAGTTCCCTGAAGAGCTTGTTGAGCCCGGAGCCATTGCCGCCATATGAGGGCGGTGCCGATGCAGGCATAGACGATGATGCATCGGAAAGGACACCTGTATTATTGGTGTTCTTGGTCTTTTGGCAGGCCTGGGTGCCGATAAGGGCTATGGCAGCAAGGATAAGGATACTGTAAACAGATCTCATGAAGTAATGTGTTTGAATGTTCGGTTATTGGAGTATGACGTAAATATAAAGCATTATGTTTGATAATATGGCAAAAAAGCCCCTCCCATCCTCCCCAAGGGGAGGAGATGGCCAATGCTGTGTAAATGATATTACTTTTGCATGCTATGGCAGAGAGTTACAGGTCGGGTTTTGTTAATATATTCGGGGCGCCGAACGCGGGGAAATCGACCCTGCTGAACCTGCTGCTGGGCGAGCGGCTGGTGATAGTATCGCCCAAGGTGCAAACGACGCGCCACCGTATACTGGGCATACTGAGCGAGCCGGGCTACCAGGTAGTGTTCTCGGACACGCCGGGCATCATAGAGCCCAAATACAAGCTGCACCAGAAAATGATGCTGCAGGTGAAGAGCGCCCTGGAGGATGTGGATGTGGCCATACTGGTACACGACATAAACCTGCCTGCCGAGGAACTGGAGATCATAACCAACAGCCTGAAGCTAAAGGTGCCGGCGATACTGCTGCTGAACAAGACCGATGCCATGAAGGATAAGGGCGCCATAGATGGTATAGTAAAGCAGTACAAGGAGCGCTACCCGGGCTGGGAGGTACTGCCCATATCGGCCAGGAAGGGCAAGGGCACCGACAAGATAATGCCCCTGGTACTAAAGGCGCTGCCGGAGGGCATGCCCTTTTACCCGGACGACAGCATATCGGACAGGAACGAGCGCTTCTTTGTGGCAGAGATGATACGGGAGCAGATATACGCGCTGTACGAGGAGGAGATACCGTATCATACAGCGGTGATCATACAATCGTTCGAGGAGAAGCCGACCCTGAACGTGATAAAGGCCGAGATAATAGTGAGCCGCGAGACGCAGAAAATAATACTGATAGGCAAGGGCGGCAGCATGATAAAACAACTGGGCATAAACGCGCGCAAGGAAATAGAAGAATTTCTGCAGAAGAAGGTACACCTGGAGCTTTTTGTGAAGGTGAGGCCCAAATGGCGCGATAACGAGAACTACCTGCGCGAGTATGGCTATAATGGATGAGCGCAGGGCTGTGATACAGCCCCTGAACAAAGTATGGTACAAGGGTAAGGTGGCCGCGCTGGATATGCTGCGGCTAGACCTGCTGCACCCTGTGGTATCGGGCAATAAGTGGTACAAGCTGCGGCTGAACCTGGGCTGGGCAAGAGACCATGAGCGGAAGACGATAGTGACCTTTGGCGGCGCTTTCTCGAACCACCTGGTGGCTACGGCCTTTGCGGCAAAAGAATTCGGGCTGAAGAGCGTGGGGATAGTGCGCGGCAGGCAGGAGCAGCTGACACCCACGCTACAGGAGTGCCGCGAGTATGGTATGGAACTCATCTTTGTAACGAGGGAGGACTATACCAACCGCCACCAGCCCGAGTGGGCCGAACAGATGGTGCAGCACTTTGACGAGATATATATAGTGCCCGAAGGTGGCGCGAATGAGCTGGGCCGTGCAGGGGCAGGACTGCTGACACGATTTGTGGACAAGAGCTATTCGCATGTAGCACTGGCAGTAGGTACCGGCACTACCATGGCAGGCCTGCGCAGCAAGCTGGATGCGACACAGCATATACTGGGCTTTGTACCCATGAAGCAGACCGAAGAGCAGCGGCACTATGTGGCAGCACATACGCCGGCGAACATGGCGCAGACCTGGGACCTGATAGCTGATACCGCCTTTGGCGGCTTTGGGAAATGGAACGAGGAGCTGCTGCGGTTCATGAACGAATTCTATGCAGAGAACCAGGTGCCGCTGGATGTGGTATATACCGGCAAGATGATGTACCGGCTACGGGGGCTGATGGACGATAACCACTTCTCTTCCTGCGACAGGATATTGTGCATCCATTCCGGCGGGCTGCAGGGCAATGTGTCGGTACAGGAGCAGTTGGTGTATACGGTCTGATATTTTCTTATTTCTTGGTCTTGGGTTTCTTGCTGGGGTAGCGGCCCTTGGGCTTATCTTCCTCGAAACGGCCCTGGAAAATGAGCTTGTTCTTCTTGTTGTACACACTGCCGCGGCCGTGCTTCAGGCCATCCTGCCACTGCCCCACATACTTCTTGGCGCGGGGGCAATACTTTATAGTGTTCTTTGCCTTGCGCGATATGATGAAATAGTTGCCGAAGCCATTGCGCATGTCGTTCTCGAAGTGGCCATCGTATTTGTCGCCATTGCCCCAGTAGAACTGGCCATTGCCGTTCTTTTTGTCCTTTACCCATGGCCCTTCGTAGCGGGCGCCGTTCTCGTAGTAGTACACGCCATGGCCATCGCGCATATTCTTATTGAAGAGGCCTACATACTTATCGCCATTAGGCCAGTAGTAAGTGCCCTCGCCTGTGCGGTCGTCGTTCACATAGTCGCCCTCGTAGCGCTCATCGTTGGTCCAGTAGCATACGCCTTTGCCATGCATATGGTCGTTCACGAAATCGCCCTCGTAGCGGTCGCCGCTCTTCCAGAAGAAAGTGCCTTTGCCATTCTGCATGCCATTTTTCCATGCACCCTCATATCTATTGCTATCGGCATAATACATTATGCCCTGGCCGTTCATGGTATCGTTCAGGAAGTCGCCCACATACTTATCGCCATTGGGCCATATGCATGTGCCATTGCCCGACTTTTTCCCATTCACCATGGGGCCGTCGTATTTGTAAGTGCCTTTCTCTACCTGTGCCATGGCTGGCGCCGACAGGCACATTATGAATGCAGGCAGGAACCACAATACCAGTGACCTCATAATAATTCAAAGGCCTGTTCTTTGTACAGGCCGATGCGTAAAGTTAATCAAATAGACGTTTACATACCGGGAAGGGGAGGGTCATAGCGAGATATTTTAACATCTATATTGCCCGCCATTTTACGGTATCGCAATAGGTGTTACCTTTGCGCACCTCCGTGCCATGCCATATGATATAGATGGCAGAAGGATAATTTTTAGGATATGCTCCCCGAATTCAACAATACAGAGATCGCATTCAGGTACCGCAACAATGAAGAGCTGAAGAAGGCGAGATTCCTTTTCTCGTCTATGGGCTCGCAGGCGCTTACCAGTGTGGGTATGGCGCTTACTAAGTTCGCCATATCGTGGAACCTGCCTGTGAAGGGGCTGATAAAGTCCACCCTGTTCGACCAGTTCTGTGGGGGTGAGACCATGGAAGAGGCGGGTAAGACCGCAGCCATGCTGGGCAAGTATGGAGTGGGCACCATACTGGACTATGGTGTAGAGGGCAAGGAGAGCGAAGAGGACTTTGACAAGGCAGTACCCGAATTCATAAAGGCGATAAAATATGCTGCTGCAAATAAGAACATACCCTTCATAAGCATAAAGGTGACGGGCTTTGCCTACTTTGCCATGCTGGAGAAAGTGCATGCAGGCGTACCACTGTCGGATAGCGGCAAGGCCGCGTGGGACCGTGTGTATAAGCGCATAGATGCCATATGTGCGGCCGCAGCAGAGGCAGGCATAATGGTACTGGTAGATGCCGAGGAAAGCTGGATACAAAAGCCGGTGGACGAGTTGACCGATGCCATGATGGAAAAGTACAACAGGGCAAGGGCAGTGGTGTTCAACACCTTTCAGCTATACAGGCACGACAGGCTGGAGTTCCTGAAGGTATCGCACCAGAGAGCAAAGGACAAAGGCTATATACTGGGCGCCAAGCTGGTACGCGGCGCCTATATGGAAAAAGAGCGCGCACGCGCGGTAGAGAAGGGCTACCCATCGCCTATACAACCGAGCAAGGAAGCAACGGACAAGGACTATGACGAGGCGGTACATTACTGCCTGGAACACCTGCACGAGGTAGCGGTATTCATAGGCACGCACAACGAGGCAAGCTGCATGAAGGCCGCACAATATATGGACAGCCACAGCATAGCTGCGGGATCGGACAGGGTGTATTTTTCGCAGCTATATGGCATGAGCGACAATATATCCTTCAACCTGGCGGGCAGTGGTTATAATGTGGCCAAGTATCTACCATATGGCCCCGTAAAAGATGTGGTACCCTACCTGATGCGCCGCGCACAGGAGAACACCTCTGTGGCCGGGCAGACCGGCAGAGAGCTTTCGCTGATAAACCAGGAGATAAAAAGAAGGGGGCTGTAAAGACCCACCCCGACCCTCCCCCAAGGGGTGAGAGATGAAATTGAGTACGAAGAAACAGTGCGGGAAGCGCTACCCGGGAATGGGCAATAATACCAATACAGCATAAAGCAGCATCATGCCATCGGTAAGGGCTATGAATATGGCCCTGTCGGGGCGGCGGCGTACATAGAGGGCCACCCATATGGTAGCTACTGCAGTGAGCAGTGCCGCCAGCGACCGCTGCGGCATGAGCGGATAACGTACATACTGCGCCACACTGAGCGCAACGAAAACAGCCAGAGAAACATACACAAGCAAGTAAGACCTTCTTTCGCCGAGGCGATGGGGTAGGGTGGCTATGTTGTAGCTGATGTCGGTAGGGATATCCTGCAGATCGAAGAGGACACAGAGAACGAATACGAGCACGAAACGCAGTGCGAACTCAAAGGGATAGTGCATAGGCTCGGCACCATACAGCATCATGGGTAATGCGGTGGTAGCGATGGTCCATACCGATGTGAGCACCAGTATCTTCAGCAGCCCGAAATCGCGCAGGCGCTTACGCCGGCCCGGCAATGCCGGCAGGAAGTAGGCAAAGGCGAACATACCCATGATGGCGCAGAGCAGTATCATCTTTAGCGGTAGCCACAACAGGGAAAGGCCTGTGAGCAGCACACCGGTACAGAAGAAAAAAATGTACCATTTCTTCAATGGCTGATGAGGGCGCGGCCTGCCATAGGGCCGGGGTATGAGGCGCGGCAGATCGTACACCACAAGCGTACTGCCCACAATGATGCCATGCAATGGTGTGATGAGCTGCAGGCTACCGGGAGCAATGAGCTGCTCGGTGGCCATACACAGCCCCAGCGCACAGCATGCGGTGAACAAGCTGGCAGATACTATAATGTTGGCAAAATGCGATAGCCACTTCACTATGCAAAAATAAGTGTTGCAGCGCCAAGGCGGGACTGCCAATGCCAGTATATACATACCATAGTCAGGAATGTGAAGGAAACTATAAAATGTTGGCACAATAATTGTATTGGTAGTGTTACCGTCAAAGAGACCTACAGATCCTACGTTCCTATGACCCGACCTATTTTGCCTATATGCCCTGTCTCCTATATCCCTTTTACCTGTGGATCCAGACCCTGTGACCCTATGTAAATGCTGACCGTAGACCCAGTAAATATCGTGTGTATGAAAAAGACGTTCCTGATCTTGCTGTTTATTTACGCCGTCGTGATCTCCATGGCATTTGCCACACAAAACAACAGGGATGTGCGTGTTGCACATCCCTGCCCAAAGTGTGGTCATTCCCATGCATCATAGTGGTATGTTGCCATGCTTGCGCTTTGGCATCTTCACTACTTTGTTCTCCAGCATCCTGAAGCCGCGTATAAGCTTGGTACGGGTATCCTCAGGCATTATCACCTCATCTATGTAGCCCCTTGCAGCAGCCCCATAAGGGTTGGCGAACTTATCGGTATACTCGGCCTCTTTCTCTCGTAGTTTCGCCTCGGGGTCTGCGGCCTCTGATATCTCCTTTTTGAAGATGATCTCTGCCGCGCCCTTTGCGCCCATTACCGCTATCTCGGCCGTAGGCCATGCATAGTTCAGGTCGGCGCCTATGTGCTTAGAGTTCATCACATCGTATGCGCCGCCATATGCCTTGCGGGTGATGACAGTGACCTTGGGTACAGTAGCCTCACTGAGGGCATAGAGCAGCTTGGCGCCATTGATGATGATGCCGTTCCACTCCTGGTCAGTGCCGGGCAGGAAGCCGGGTACATCTACCAGTACCAGCAGCGGTATGTTGAAGGCATCGCAGAAACGCACGAAACGTGCGCCCTTGCGGCTGGAATTGATGTCGAGCACACCGGCCAGGTAGGCGGGCTGATTGGCCACTATACCTATGCTGCGGCCACCCATGCGGGCAAAACCTACTACTATGTTCTCGGCCCAGTCCTTGTGTACCTCCATAAAGCTGTCGGTATCCGCCACTTCGGTTATCACATCCTTTATATCGTAAGGCTGGTTGGGGTTGGCAGGTATGATGCTGTTGAGGGTGGACCTGCGCTCATCGGCAGGCTCGTAGGCGTAGCGGGGCGCATCTTCCTCGCAGTTCTGCGGCATGTAGCTGAGCAGGCGCTTGATGTTATTTATGGCCTCTACCTCGTTGGCACAGGCAAAGTGTGTAACGCCCGACCTGGCGGCATGTGTATGTGCACCGCCCAGCTCTTCGCTGGTAACTGTCTCGTGGGTGACGGTCTTTACCACGTTGGGGCCGGTGACGAACATATAAGAGGTGTTCTCGGCCATGAGGATGAAGTCGGTGATGGCGGGAGAGTATACCGCACCACCTGCGCAGGGGCCCAGGATGGCCGATATCTGCGGTACTACACCAGATGCCTGCACATTGCGATAGAATATATCGGCATAGCCGCCAAGGGAAACGACACCCTCCTGTATACGGGCGCCGCCGCTATCGTTAAGGCCTATGACGGGTGCGCCATTCTGCATGGCGAGGTCCATTATCTTCACTATCTTCTCGGCATGGGTCTCGGAGAGGCTGCCGCCAAAAACCGTGAAATCCTGCGAGTAAACGTATACCAGCCTGCCATTCACGGTGCCATAACCTGTGACCACGCCATCGCCGGGATATATCTCCTTTTCCATGCCGAAGTCGCGGGAACGGTGAGTGACCAGCATACCTATCTCCTCGAACGAGCCCTCGTCGAGCAGGAGCTGAAGGCGTTCGCGGGCCGATAATTTGCCTTTTTTGTGTTGGGCCTCTATGCGTTTGGCGCCGCCGCCCAGCATGGCCTGCTGTGTCTTTTCTTTCAGTAAGGCTGTTTTATTCATAATGAGGGCAAACCTAAACAATTTTTGCAAGCGCAGCCACTGCATATGACCCGGTGTATGAGCTGCCGGGGGAAAAGGATGATGGCATGTTTTTTGATGAAATAAAAAAATGTACATATTTTTAGCAGAAATCAGAAAAAGTTGAAAAGGACATTCCGCGTACTTCTTAGCACGATATTCGCTTTCGGCATGGCACATGCCGTGTATGGACAGGTAATAAGCACCTATGCCGGAGACGGCACCGCTGCCTTTGGCGGCGACCTTGGACCCGCTACCGCAGCAAAACTGCAGGCACCGAAGTCGGTGGCATGCGATGCGGCAGGCAATGTATACATAGCAGACTATGAGAACCACCGTATACGCAAGGTGACGGCCGCTACAGGTGTCATCACCACCATATGCGGTACGGGTTTTGGCGGCTATTTTTCGGTAGATGACGGTGGGCCCGCAACAGCGGCGCGTGTAAAATGGCCATGCGGCATGACCTTTGATGCAGCGGGCAATCTGTACTTCTGCGATTTTGGTAACAACATCATACGCAAGATCAGCACTACGGGTATCATAACCACTATAGCGGGCGTGGCCGGCAGTGTGCCATCCTTTGGCGGTGATGGTGGCCTGGCTACGGCGGCCAACCTGGGTAATCCCACGGGGCTGGCGATACATCCTACCACAGGCCGCCTGCTGATAGCCGACCAGCAGAACCACCGCATACGCACCATAGACATGACCACGGGGCTCATAACCACTATATGCGGTAATGGCCTGATAGGCGTAGGCGCTGCCGGTGATGGCGGCATAGCTACGGCTGCCAAGCTGAACGAGCCTACCGATGTGGCCTGCGATGCTGCAGGTAATGTATATATAGCCGATAACGGTAACAACCGCGTGCGCAAGATAAATGGCACTACGGGCATCATAAGCACCTATGTGGGTGTGGTGGCAGGTACAGTGCCCCCGCCTGTATATGGCTATGCCGGCGATGGCGGTCCTGCTACGGCTGCAAGGGTATACTATCCGCAGGCCATAACCGTGGATGGCCCGGGTAACCTGTATATAAGCGACTGGAACAACAATGTGATACGGAAAGTGAACACATCGGGCCTGATATATACGCTGGCCGGTATAGGTACAGCGGGCTTTAGCGGAGACGGAGGCCTGGCCGATGCCGCACGCCTGGACCACCCTACGGGTGTGGCCATCGCAGGCGGAGATATCTTCATCAGCGACAATGGCAACAACCGTGTACGCAAGGTGAAAATAGGCAATGAGCCCTATTTTACCCTGGGCGCCAGCACCAGTGTCATTATTTGTCCTACAGAGTTCACAACTATAGATACCGCACTGAGGGTAGATGATATAGACGTAGCCCAGACCCTGAGTTGGAGCCCTGTAGTGCTGCCTGCGCATGGTACGCTGGTAGCCACCTATTCGGCACCATCTACAGGCAGTACGGTGACCCCCGTGGGCATGACCTATGCACCATCTATAGGCTATACCGGACCAGATGTGTTCTCGGTAAAAGTGACGGACGGCACCTATTCTGATACGATAACCGTGAATGCCACTGTGATACCGATGCCCAGCCCGGGTACGCTGAGCGGCCCGGACTCGGTATGCCCCACACAGACAGTGACCCTGACCCCATCGGTGACCGGTGGTACATGGAGCAGCAGCAACACTGCCAAGGCCACTGTATCATCTGCAGGCGGTGTAACAGGTGTGGCTGCAGGTACTGTGACCATCTCTTATGGTGTGGGCAACCAGTGCGGTACTACCTATGTTACAAAGACCATGACCGTGATAGCTACCGTACCATGTGTGAACAGCGTAGCCAAAGTAGAAAAAGGCGCTAACGCAGTAAAGATAATGCCCAACCCCAGCGCGGGAACCTTTACCCTCTACATAGCAGCGGCTACGAATGAGCGCGTACGCGCCGAGGTGCTGGATGTGACCGGGAGGGCCGTATGGGCTTTTGATGCCGCGGTGAACAAAGAGACACCGGTAGACCTTCGGTTGCCACAGGGCATATATATGCTATGTGTTAATGTAGAAGGCGAAAAAATAATGAAAAAGCTTATAATAGAATAGTCGATAAGCTATACAAGAGGTGTGCTACTGTTAATTTTCGCCGGCTATAGGCCAATAGCGTAAATTTATAAATACATAAGTGTGTCCTTTTGTTACCTTTCTATAAATAAAAGGTAAATTATTTGTAATTTAGTGGCTGGATCGACCCAACTTTTTGCCCCAATGCATCGTCTATAATGACAGACCTGCTGAAATACCCGTGTGTAAGAAGGATAAAGTGGTAGGTAAGAGAAAATTTTATAAGAGGATATTTTTATGAAGAACAGTATTCTGAAGAAGGTAACAAGGCTTTGTATCGCCCTTTCGCTCTTGTTCACCACAACATCTTATGGCCAGCTTACGATAACAGATACGGGCAACTGTCTGAACCATGTGTTGCATGCCTCTATAACGGGTACACTGCCTACTGGTACCGGTATAACGGCTGATGATGCTTACTCTGGCCTGTTCCCGATAGGGTTCACGTTCAACTTCTATGGTACCAACTATACACAGCTGGTCATAGGATCGAACGGTGTACTGAATTTCGACGCTACACTGGCTGGCGCCTACTGCCCATGGTCTATAACGGCGCAGCTGCTGGGCAACGCCAACATGCGCAATGCTATATGCGGCCCATGGTGCGATATTCTCATCAGCGCGGGTGGATCTATAACCCGCACCTCTACAGGTGTGGCGCCCAACAGGAAGTTCGCGGTGACCTGGTGCGGCACACGCATGTATTCATGTACTGCAGAGTGGACCACCACACAGATCATCATTTACGAGACCAGCAACATCATAGAAGTACATACAGCACATAAGACAGCCTGTGCATGGAACAGCGGCCGCGCCATAACAGGTGTACACAACGCAGCAGGTACCGTGGCCACAGTGGCCCCCGGCCGCGACTGGAACCCATCGTGGACAGTTATCGCTCCGCCAGAGGCATGGCGCTTTACTCCCGCAGGTCCCACTTATACTGTAGCGCCTATCACTTATACTCCCCTGCCATATGCTACATCGGCCATATACTGGTACGACAGCACTACAGGTGCATACCTGGGCACAGGCCCATACCTGACGGTGAGCCCCACAGTGCCTACTACCTACATGGCAGCAGCACTGGGTTGCAACGATACTACCAAGGCCTATATACATGTACTGCCGGCTACAGCCATAGGTGGTATACCCAACATCAACAATGTGACCTACACACACCCTACGGAGTGTGGCAAATGTGATGGCACCATAACACTGCACGGCGTGAACCCTCACCAGGTAGATACTGTATTCCATTCTATAAACGGTGTGGCGCAGCCGCCCTATGTAGACTCTGCTGCGCTGGATAGCACCATAGTGCTGGATAACCTGTGCGGCGCTACATATGACTGGATATATGTGAAAGTGGGCGATTGCCCCAGTAACCAGGTAGGCCCTATAACATTGGTGACGCCGGTACTGGCGATATCGAATGTAGTGGTGACCCACCCCACGGTATGTGGTAAGTTCGACGGATCGATAAAACTGTTCGGGCTTACACCGCTGAAGCCGGTATCTGTATACTACAATAATGGTACGCCCCATACCGTGACCGGTGTGGTAGCAGGCGACAGCACCTTCCTGATAACGGGACTGGGTGCAGGTAACTATACAGGTATAGCGGCTACAGTGGGCCTGTGTACGGCCAACTGGCCTACGGTGGTGCTCACGGATCCACCGCCGTATATGCCATCGTTCACGCTCACTACGGGCCTGGGTTGCTTTGGCGATACGGTATATGTGACCAATACCACCACACCTGCAGGTTACTATTCTTACTGGAACTATGAATACCCCTCGGGCTCGCTGGACAGCACCCGCCTGTTCCATGTGTACAATACGCATCAGAACCCGCAGCCGAACAAGTATACAGGCTCGTATGTAGTGGCGCTGACGTATAATACCACCAACTATCACAACCCGGCATGTGCCATGACGTACACACTCCCTGTGACCTTTGACCACCACCTGGTGCCATCGTTCACTACAGACCGCGATACTGTGTGCGCAGGTGAGAAAGTGGTGTTCACAAATACTACCAATAGCGCACTGCCATCTAATTACTTCTGGCAGTTCGGAGAGGGTGGTACAGATAATACAGCATCGCCTACATATGAAAATTATAATGTAGGTGGCCACTACACGGCCACACTGACCGCTACCGATGAGCTGGGCTGCGTGGAATCAGCTACCCAGGGAATGGAGATAATAGAACTGGCAGCAAGGACCAACGTAAGCGATACGGATGTGTGCCTGAAAGAGCCTATGCCACTGTGGGTAATGGCGCATTTCCCGAACGGTAACGAATACCCTGTATCGTATAGCTGGACACAGACGCCTAGTGGTGGCAACCTGACCCGTTATGACATAGCCGACCCGATGTTCTCGGGTATAGGTAACTATTCGCTGGGCGCTACGGCGAGCACTGCTCCGTTCGAAGATCATGTGAACGGTTGCCAGGTGACAATGCCTGTGGTGATACGTTCGCATCCGCCGCTCACCATTACCGACCTGCCGAACGGCCCGCTGTCGGTGAAGCTGGGTGGCAGCCTGCAACTGAGCGTAGGTGGTGGTGTGTACTACTACTGGAGCCCTGCTGATGGTACAATAAACAACCCGAACATCAACAACCCGATAGTGACCCCTACCGACTCTGTGACCATGTATACGGTGCAGGTGATGAACCTGTGGGGATGCCTTGCAACTGCCAATATACTGGTGTATGTAGATGTAGAGACAGACCAGTTCGTACCGAGCGGCTTTACGCCTAATGGCGATGGCAAGAACGATGTGTTCCGCATAGTAAGGCTGGATGCCCAGAAGCTGGTGGACTTCCGCGTGTACAACAGGTGGGGTGAGTGTGTCTTCCAGACGGCCAACAAAGAAGTGGGCTGGGATGGTATGTGGCAGAACAGGCCTGCAGATATAGGTACCTATACTTACCAGATAATAGTAGCACTGCCCAATGGCCTGAACAAGACCTACAAAGGCAATGTGACGCTGATAAGGTAAGAATGAAGATAGAATTGTACAGAGACCGGCCATTGATCAATGGCCGGTCTTTTTTTAACCCCTCCCGGCCCTGCCTACCGGCAGGCAGGCTCCCGCGAGGGGAGGAGCGTTCGAGAAAACTCACGCTTTGATAAGATCAGCAATGGAAACTCAATGACCAGTTATTAAATTAGCGTTCTGTAAACAGATCAGAGCAAGTATGAAACCACTATTGTATGTAGGACTGGGAGGAGCGGCCGGCAGCATATGCAGGTACCTGGCCGGTCACCTGCTGGCGCGGGTGATAGCAACTCCATTTCCCGTGGCTACCTTTAGTATAAATGTGGTGGGCTCGCTGGTAATAGGTGTGCTGTTCGGTATGGCGGGGCGCAGCACATGGCCGTCGGCAGAGGGTGGTATGCTGCTACTGGCTACGGGATTTTGCGGAGGGTTCACTACCTTCTCGGCCTTTGCGCTGGAGAACGTGAACCTGCTGCAGAGCGGCAAATGGATGGTAGCAATGCTATATGCCGTATCGAGCGTGGTAGTGGGCCTGCTGGCGTGCAGGCTGGGTATGATGCTGGCCGCCAGGTAATATCTAATTGGTCTCTTCCTCTACTATATAATGATTGCGGTCGGCGGCATTGCGCACTACCAGTTCGGCCACAAAGCCTGAAAGGAAGAAGAGTGTACCCATTATCATAGATGTAAGGGCTATGTAGAAAGCAGGCTTGTTGGTGAGACCGAAATCGGCACCGAAGCGCAGCTTATCTATAATGAGCATGACAACGAATACGAAACCGGCCAGGAAGGTGAATGCTCCCAATACGCCAAAGAAGTGCATGGGTTTTTTGCCGAAGCGGCTGGTGAACTGTATGGTGAGCAGATCGAGGAAGCCGTTTATGAAACGCTCCCAGCCGAACTTGGAAGTGCCATACTTGCGCGGGCGGTGCTGTACCACCTTCTCGCCTATCTTCTTGAAGCCTGCATGCTTTGCCAGTACGGGTATGAAGCGGTGCATCTCGCCATATACCTCTATGCTCTTTATCACCTTGCGTTTGTAGGCTTTCAGGCCGCAGTTCATATCGTGCAGCTTTATGCCGGTCATGCTGCGGTTCACGGCATTGTATAGCTTGGAGGGAAGGTTCTTGGTAAGGGCATTGTCGTAGCGTACTTTTTTCCAGCCACTAACGAGGTCGTAGCCTTCCTCTCCCTTTACCATATCGTATAGCTCGGGTATCTCGTCGGGGCTGTCCTGCAGGTCGGCATCCATGGTTATCACCACATCGCCCTCGGCAGCACGAAAACCCATATATAGCGCGGGACTCTTGCCATAGTTGCGCTGGAAGCGTATACCGCGAACAGAGGGGTATTGCTGAGACAATTGCCTGACCACGGACCAGCTACGGTCGGTACTGCCATCGTCTACCATTATGACCTCGTAGGTATAGCTGTGCGCACTGCATACTCTGTCTATCCATTCCACTAGCTCGGGCAGGGATTCCTCTTCGTTGAAAAGCGGTATGACTATAGAAAGGCAGGGATGCATGAGGGTGCTAAAATACATGAATTTACTATCATCGGGGAGCTGACGTATAGAGACATTAGAAGATCAACATTTCTATAAGACAGTGCAATGAGGCAAGGGCTGTTACCAGTAGCCGCCATAATGCTTGCGCGGCTTGGCGCCATGCTTGTGCCAGAAATGGTAACGCTCTTTGGCATTGGTATATTTACCGCTCTTCAGATATTTTCCCCTGTATATGGTACGGCCGCAACTGCTGATGCTGACAAGCACCACTAGGGCCAACAGTAGCGTGAATAAGTTCTTCATATCTATATGCTATGCAAAATACTTTATTATTTAATATGCAGGTAGTCTGCGGCCGATTTTCTTTTGGGGTGTACACATAAGTGTGATGGGTCGGTATTTAAGTGGTCATAGGGTGTTCACACGCCATATCATCCCTGGGAGAAAGGGTTGCGCCATTCGTGCTTCAGCAGGCCGGTGACCACCAGGTCTTCGGGGGCGCCATTGTTCATGACTCCCTTGCGAATGATACCCTCTATACGAAAGCCCAGCCGCTCTGCTACGCGGCCGCTGCGTTTGTTGGTGGGTATGTAGTGTATCTCTACCTTATTGAGGCCGGCACGGGTGAACAAATGATCGAGCAGGGCGGCGAGAGAACGGGTAACAATGCCGCGGCCCTCATGCTCGCGGCCTATCCAGTACCCTACCTGGGCGCGCTTTATATCGTGCTGCCAGTTGTACATGCCTGTGCCGCCTATGATGGCGCCATTATAGAATATGCCCAGCGGCAGAGCTTCCTGGTCGCGCATCTGCATTTGTGAGCGCTGAATGAATTCGGTGGAATGCTCGGGCTTTGTTGTAGCGGCCACCCAGCCAAGCCATGGGCTCAAATGTTGCCTCTGGCTATCTATGGCCGCAAAGAGCGCCCCGGCATCGTCGGGGGTATAGCTGCGCAGCAGCAGGTTATCGTCTACGGTTATGGAGGTCACAGGGGTGAGGGTTTAGAGCGTTTTGTTGCCGTATACTTTTTCCCAAAGCTCGGGTATACGTTTGATCCATGCCAGCTCGCGCATTTTGGGTTTCGCCTCGCCTACGGGAGACCCGAAATAGGTCTTGCCGCCTTCCAGGCCGGAGGGTACACCGCTCTGCGCCATCACCACGGCGCCCTTGCCTATGGTGAGGTCTTTGCTGACACCTACCTGGCCCCACAGTATCACCTCATCCTCTATGATGGCCTTGCCACCTATGCCCACCTGTGCAGCAAAGAGGCAATTGCGCCCTATGATGGCGCCATGGCCGATGTGTATATGATTATCGAGCTTGGTGCCTGCACCTATGATGGTGTCGCCGCTCACGCCCTTGTCTATGGTAGTGCCTGCGCCTATCTCTACATCGTTGTGAATGATGACACGGCCGCAGCTTTCCAGCTTATCGTACTGCAGTTCGCGGTCGCGGCGACGCTTGAAGTAGAAGGCATCGGCGCCTATGATACAGCCTGCGTGAATGATGACATTGTCGCCTATGACCGAATGATCGTAGATAGTGACATTGGGGTGAATGAGGCAATTGCGGCCAATGGTGACATGATGGCCTATGAACACCCCGGGCTGTATGTGCGTACCCTCACCTATAGTGGCAGAATCGCTGATCATTTTGCTGGCAGGCTCGAAGGGGCGGAAATGTTTTACGATCCGTACATAGGCGCTAAAGGGATCGTCGGTGATGAGGAGGGTCTTGCCGGGAGGGCAGGGCACCTCTTTGTTGATGATGATGATAGTAGCCGCCGAATGCAGGCAGGCATTGTAGTATTTCTCGAAGTCGACAAAAGATATATCGCCAGCCTCTACCTTGTGTATCTCGTTGATGCCAGTGGCCTGCTGTGTGATATCGCCAGCCAGTTTTGCCCCGGTGAATTCTGCCAGCCACTGCACGGTTACGGGTCGCTCGAACTTCATAAAAAATGCTTGTTTGCGGCAAAAGTACAATAGTATGGGGGTTTATGGACAGTACCCGGGTGGTCTCTTTTAGGTTGCAGGCTTGTGTTTTGCGGGGTATTTTGTAATGTTGGCTGTTATTAGGCAGTATGCAGGAAAGGAAGATTCTGGGTATTTCGTGTTTCTATCACGACTCGGCAGCGGCGCTGACCGTGGGCGGGCGAATAATAGCCGCTGCCCAGGAAGAGCGCTTTACGCGCGAGAAACATACGGCGGCATTTCCTGCGAACGCCATACGGTACTGCCTGGAAGAGGCAGGGCTGAGGATAGATGAACTGGATGCAGTGGTATTCTACGATAAACCGCTGCTGAAATTGGAGCGGCTGCTGCAGACCTACTATGCCTTTGCACCAAGGGGGCTGTTGTCCTTCCTGAGGGCGATACCGGTATGGCTAAGGGAAAAGATATTTCTGAAGAAGCTCATTCGCGATGGGCTGGAGGAGGTAGAGCCTTATGACAGGAAGCAGCTAAAGCTACTGTTCACAGAGCATCATTTGTCTCATGCGGCCAGTGCATTCTTTCCATCGCCCTACGAACGAGCGGCCATACTGACCATAGATGGGGTGGGCGAATGGTGTACGGCATCGATAGGCGTGGGAGAAGGGAACAGGATACGCATAGTGAGAGAAATGGAGTTCCCGCACTCGGTGGGGTTGCTGTACAGCGCATTTACCTACTACCTGGGCTTTGCGGTGAATGGTGGAGAGTACAAGCTGATGGGGCTGGCGCCCTATGGCGACCCGGGAGCAGAGCGCACGGTGCAGTACATGGATACGATAAAGAAGCGGCTGGTGGATGTAAAGGAAGATGGATCGGTATGGATGGACCAGGGGTATTTTAGCTATGCCACCGGCCTGCGTATGGCCAGAGAGGATGAATGGGAGCGCCTATTCGGATTTCCCAGGAGGGAGGAAGATGCGGCCATAGAGCAACACCATTGCGACCTGGCCCTGGCCATACAAACGGTGACAGAGGAGATAGTGATAAAGATGGCCCGAGAGGTAAAGAGAATAACAGGAGCTGACGACCTATGCATGGCAGGTGGTGTGGCGCTGAACTGTGTGGCCAATGGCAAGCTGCTGCGAGAGGGGATATTCAGCAAGATATATGTGCAGCCCGCGGCGGGCGATGCAGGTGGTGCATTGGGCGCTGCGCTGGCAGCAGCACATATGTACTATGAGGAGCCACGCATGGCCGATGGTGTGAACGACCAGATGAACGGCAGCTACCTGGGGCCGCAGTATAGCGATAAGGAGGTGATGCAGATGAACAGGAGAGAGAGGGCTGTATACAAACGCTATGATAACTTTGAGAACCTGACCGCTGATGTAGCGGCGAGACTGGCCAATGGAGAAGTAGTAGGCTGGTACCAGGGGCGAATGGAATATGGGCCGAGGGCACTGGGCAACCGCAGCATACTTGCAGATGCCCGCGATCCGGAAATGCAAAAGCGGCTGAACCTAAGGATAAAAAACAGGGAGGGCTTCAGGCCGTTCGCGCCGGCGGTGCTGGTAGAGGATGCCACAGAGTACTTTGAGCTGGAGACGGATTCGTCCTATATGCTGATGGTGGCACAGGTAAGGAGAGATAGGTGTGTACCGCTGCCGGAGGGCTTTCATGGGCTGCCGCTGTGGGATAAACTGTACCAAAAGCGCAGCGATATACAGGCGGTGACGCATGTGGATGGGTCGGCAAGGATACAGACGGTGCATAGGGGTACGAACGAAAGGTACCGGCAACTGATAAACGCCTTTAAGCAACTAACGGGATACGGGTTGCTGGTGAACACGAGCTTCAATGTGCGGGACGAACCGGTGGTGTGTACGCCCTACGATGCGTACCGCTGTTTTATGGCCACTGATATGGATGTGCTGGTGATGAACGAATATGTATACCTGAAAAGCGAGCAGCCCGAAAGGGACAATAAGGACAAATGGAAAAGTATGATAGCAACTATATAAACGCTGGCAAATGGAGTTTCTGAAAGACATATGGCTCTTTATGAGAGCACGCAAAAAGTACTGGCTGGCACCGATGATAGCAGTATTGCTGCTGCTGGGTGTGATACTGGTATTTGGCGGAGGCTCGGCTATAGCGCCATTCATTTATACATTGTTCTGATATGGTAAAGAACACGAAACAAGAAACAGCCAGGGCCATACTTACTATAACTGTAGGGCTGCTGGTGGTATACGTCATGTCCGGAATGCAGTGGGCGCTGGTAACGGCGGTTGTAGTGGGATGTGTGGGTGTTCTGTCGCCCTACCTTAGCAGGAAGATAGAGTGGGTATGGATGCAACTGGCAGGTGTGCTAGGGAAGATAATGCCCAATGCATTGCTGACGGCGGTGTTCTACCTGGTATTGCTACCTATAGCGTTGCTGTCGCGCATGGGTGGTAAGGATCCGCTGAGGTTGAAGAACAGGGATAAAAGCACCTTTAAGGAATGCAATAAGGAGTTCGATAAGGTGTCTTTCGAGCAGCCGTGGTAGGCTATTTTACCTGCTGCATCTCTACCAGCTTTTTATAGATACCATTGGCGGCCAGCAGGGTGGCATGTGTGCCACGCTCGGCTATGCGGCCTTTCTCCAGCACTATTATCTCATCGGCATGCTGCACTGTAGAAAGGCGATGCGCTATGACAATGCAGGTACGGTTCTGCATCAGCTTATTGATGGCTTCCTGTACCAGGCGCTCGCTCTCGGTATCGAGAGATGAGGTGGCCTCATCGAGTATGAGGATGGGCGGGTTCTTCAGCACTGCACGGGCTATGGTGATGCGCTGGCGCTCGCCACCACTGAGGCGTGCACCACGGTCGCCGGCCACGGTATCATAGCCTTCGCTTTTCTGCAGTATGAATTTATCGGCATGGGCTATGCGTGCGGCCTCTTCCACGCGCTCTTTGGTAGCGCCACCGGTACCGAGGGTGATGTTGTTGTAGAGCGTATCGTTGAAGAGGATGGGATCCTGGCTTACGACACCTATGAGGCGGCGCAGGTCGTCGATCTTGCAGTCGCGGATGTCTGTGCCGTCTATCAGTATCTCGCCACTTGTCACATCGTGAAAGCGGGGTATGAGATCGGCAAGGGTAGATTTGCCGGCACCTGAGGAACCTACGAGGGCCACGGTCTTGCCCTTGGGTATAGTAAGGTCTATGTCCTGCAGCACGGTACGCTCGCCATAGGCGAAATGCACATTGCGGAGGGTAATGTTGTTATCGAAGGCGGGCAGGTGCTTTGCATTGGCTTTCTCCGTGATGGTGTTGGGTACAGAGAGCAGGTGCTCTATACGGTCTAGTGCAGCGGTACCTTTCTGTACATTGCTGAACGCACCGGAGAGATTTTTGAAAGGCGCTATGAGCATCCAGAAGGCGCCTATATAAGTAATGAATACCGGCCCGGTGAAGCCTGTGCCGGCAAATACCATACGGCCCCCCAGCCAGAGGATGACGGCGGCCACTATAATGCCCATCGTTTCGGACATGGGGGAGGCAAGTTCTTTTCGCGCAGCTATAAAGTTGCGTGTGCGGAAGAGCATATTATTGAGCCGGGTGAAGCGTAGGCGCTGGTGCGTCTCGGCTCCGAAGGCTTTGATAACGCGCATGCCTGCCAGCGATTCGTCTATCACACCCATCATATTGCCCAGGTGCTCTTGTGCTGCATTGGAAGACCGGCGCAGCGACTTGCTGATGCGCCCAATGATGAAACCTGCCACGGGCAGGAACACAAGCAGTACCAGTGTGAGCTGATAATTGACCCACACCATATAGGAGATATAAAAAATGATGGAAAGCGGCTCGCGAATGAATACCTCCAGCACGCTCATGATGGAAAGCTCTACCTCGTTGATGTCGTTGGTCATGCGCGACATGAGGTCGCCTTTGCGCTCTTCGGTAAAGAAGCCAATGGGCAGCGACATGGTCTTGTCGAAGAGATCGGTGCGCAGCTTGCGAAGGATATTATTGCGAATGGGATTGAGGATGTATACTGCCAGGTAAAGGAAGACATTCTTTAGCAGGGTAAGCAGCACTACGGCAATGCATACATATGTGAGCGCTGTGAGCCGGTCGTGGCGCAATACAATGTCGTTGATGTAGTTTATGGCTATATCAGCAGGACCCGATACCGCATTCTTTGCCGGTGGCGCGGCCTGGAACAATACCTGCAGTACGGGGCCTACCATGATCATGGTGGCCAATCCGAAGGGAATGCCCAGCAGATTTGCAGTGAAGTATAGCGCGATCTTGCCTTTTTGGTCTGCGAGGTATGCTAACAGCCTTGATATTCTTTTCATTACGGTGCGGCAAAATTACGCTTAATACCCATAGGGATATGTTAGAATTGTGGACGGAACGCCCTGGGTATAACGCTTGTGACCGTGGAATAGTATGGGAAGTGGTCAATTGAGATGTATCACATCGTACTCGGGGTCAGAGATACGCTCCAGGGCAAAGATGAAACGCACCTGCTCTGTAAGCTCCTGCAGGCGTTTGATGGGTAGTACTACAGAGGTAGTAAAAAGATTGACCGAAAGCCCCTGTTCGTTGTGGTGGGCGAACTGGAGGGTGCCACTGTCTACGCCGGAGCGCTGGCCGCGCTCTTTTATGGTATAGTGCAGGTCTTTGAAGGGCAATACCTTTAGCTGGGTTGTGAAAAAGCCGTAGTTGCGGCGGTAAGAGAGGCTTTTGGTATTGATGATGACGAACTCGCGGCCGAAGAGGTTCCAAAGAGTGAGCCTCCCCAGGGTGATGGCATAGAAGAGCGGCAAAAAGATATATATGGCAAAAAGAGAAAGCCGGGGCAACCCCTCGCCCCATACCGAATATACTATAAGACCATATATAGCGAAGGCGAAGATATTGGCAAACAACAAGGATATTCTGACCGTTCTGTCCGGCCGAATGGCGCTATCCAGGTACACGCATGCCCCATCATTCGTTATCTCTGCCGTGTTTTTCATAGCAGGCATGGTTTTAAGGTCCCGTATGTAATGCTCCTCCCTTTACTCGGCCTTCATCAGCATCATCTCGCGTATATCGGCCATAATGCGCTTGGCTATATTATTGGCCGTGGTCTCTGAACCACTTTCGGAGTAGATGCGTATGATAGGCTCTGTATTGGATGTGCGGAGGTGTACCCAATCGTTATCGAAGTCTATGCGCAGGCCATCTTCTGTATTGATGGGCTGCTTCTTGTATTTTGCCTTTATCTGCTCGAAGATATGCTTCACGTTCACGTCCTCGTCCAGCTCTATCTTGTTCTTCGATATAAAATAATCGGGATAGGTACTGCGTAGCGCCTTGGTGGTCTTGCCCGACCGGGCAAGATGTGTAAGGAAGAGGCCTATACCTATAAGCGCATCACGGCCATAGTGCAGTTCGGGCACTATGACGCCTCCATTACCTTCACCACCTATCACTGCGTTCACCTCCTTCATCTTGCGTACCACGTTCACCTCGCCTACTGCGCTGGGGTAGTACTGGCCGCCGTGTTTCTCGGTCACATCGCGCAGGGCGCGGGTAGATGAGAGGTTGGAGACCGTATTGCCCTTTTTCTGAGACAGTATATAGTCGGCAATGGCTACGAGGGTATACTCTTCGCCAAAGAGGCTGCCATCCTCACATACGAAGCAAAGCCTGTCCACATCGGGGTCTATGGCTATACCCAGCGATGCGTTCTGCTTCTTTACCGTGGCGCAAAGCTCTATAAGGTTCTCTGGCAGCGGCTCGGGGTTGTGTGCGAACTTGCCCGTCACCTCTTCGTTTATCACCAGTACTTCCTGCACGCCAAGGGCCTTGAGGAGGGGTGGTACCGATATGGCGCCGGTAGAGTTGACAGCATCTACCACTACTTTGAAATTCTTTTTGCGTATAGCTTCTACATCCACCAGGGGGTGGCGCAGTATAATGTCTATGTGCTGCTGTATATAGGTATCGTTGTGAGTGAGGACGCCCAGCTTGTTCACCTCGGCATAGCGGATATCGCCCTGCTCTGCGAAGTCGAGTATCCACTGGCCGGCGGCAGCGTCTATGAACTCGCCATCCTTGTTCAGCAGTTTCAGCGCATTCCACTCTTTGGGGTTGTGGCTGGCAGTGATGATGATACCGCCTGCGGCATCTTCCATTTTCACGGCCATCTCTACCGTAGGTGTGGTGCTGAGGCCCAGGTCTACAACTGTACAACCTATGCCCTGCAGGGTAGCGGCCACGAGGTCGCGCACCATGCCGCCAGATATACGGCCATCACGGCCTATGATTATCTTTTTATTGTCGCCCTGCTGTGCTATCCATGCACCGTAAGCAGTGGTGAATTTGACGATATCTATCGGGGTAAGGCTTTTACCGGGTACCCCGCCAATGGTGCCGCGTATGCCTGAAATGGATCGAATTAAAGCCATGGTGATACTTCTCTATGCGAAGATAAGGATTTCGGGAGTTGGATCGTTATATAGTTATTGACAAATGGTTACAGAATTACCTGATAATTATAGCTTTACCATTGATGCCAAGATAAGAATACATGATGAATATGTTTGTAGCGTGTGGCATATACCCGGGAGGGCGCTGCCACGCATCAGGTAGTACGCTCGGTGAGCCATTTGGGTACCGGTGGCGGGGTGTAGCGCTCCATCATGTCCAGCAGCTCATCGGCCGAGGGGCTGGCAAGCAGGGAGGTATTCACACATTCATCCAGGAAGCCCTCCTGCACCATATTGCTGCACAGGGCCAGGAGGGCATCGTAAAAGCCATTGATATTGAGCAGGCCTATGGGTTTGCGGTGCAGGCCCAGCTGGCCCCAGGTGAGCATCTCGAAAAGCTCTTCCATAGTGCCCCAGCCACCGGGCAGGGCTATGACCCCATCGCACAGGCGGTTCATCTGCAGCTTGCGCTCGTGCATGGTATCTACCGATATGAGCTTAGTAAGGCCGTCGTGCACTATCTCCTTATGTTCCAGGAAACGGGGTATGACACCCGTGACCCTGCCGCCCTGCTGCAGTGCGGCCTCGGCCACGGCGCCCATGAGGCCTACTTTGGCGCCACCATATACTATACCTATGCCGCGGGAGGCCAGCATGGCGCCGAGATCGAAGGCGGTCTCGCGGTAGAGCTCGTTATAACCCTCTGAAGAGCCACAGAATACAGCTATATTTTGCATGGGGCAGGTATTTTGATGAAGGATCAAATGTAATGAATGAGCACCAGCAGGCAATATGGCGGCCGGCAGATCTAACCATACTTTAATGATACATGTATTTTGCGGCTACCTATTTGTAATGAGGAACGATACCCTTACTTTTGCACCTCCAACGTACGGAACGGTATGTTCTGGTCTCGTAGTTCAATGGATAGAATAGAAGTTTCCTAAACTTTTGATACAGGTTCGATTCCTGTCGAGACTACCAGAGAGGGGAACTGCGGTTTATCACCACAGTTCCCCTTATTATTTTCCTCTAAAACCGTTGCCGCGTGGGCAATGTAGCCGAAGGCCATATTTACTTTTCCGGTTCGACACCCGTCTGTTTTTCGATCATAATATATTCCCTCAGGAAAAACCAAAAATTGCAGTAAGTGCCGGTCTGAATAATCGGCGTAATCCCATGCCAGAGCGAGTTTCGGCGCAAGCCTGAAAGCTGCATCTATACATTCCTCAAGGTTCGACACCCTTATTCCTACTTTTGACTTCTGCTCGTCTATTTTAGCCCTTTCCTCCAGAAATTTGACCTTGAATTTCTGAAACATTTCTTGGGATATCTCCTCTAAACATAGCGTTCTTCTAGCCGTTCCAGCTTCTTATCGACGGCTGATAGTTGTTCTTCTATCACCTTAAGTGTGTCGTCCTTCTGGTCATTCTGCCGATTGTATTCCGCTATAATTTGTTCCCTGACTAAAGACATGGTTTCTTCATCCACGCCAAAGCAATATTTAGAGATAACGTTCTGAAATTTCCGATGAAGCTCTTCTGCCTTTCTATTGCAGCCACATCCCTTCGTGTTGCACTTATAGTAATACTTCTGGTTCTTGTATGCCTTATACCCTCTTAGAAAACGACCACAGCTTTCACACTTGTAAAATTGCTTGAGCGCAACATCGTCTATCTCCGAATTGACTTGGTATCCTTGTTTACGTTCCGCCATAAGGCCATTCACCTCCAGGAACATTTCTTTAGAGATCATTTTCTCATGATTACCCTCAATAACCTGTCCGTCCAATGCAGTGTGAACCATTAGGCCACAATAGAAGGATTGCGAAAGAAAGCTGAGATGCGCTGGTTGCTGATCTTTAACCCTTGTGCAGCTAATCGTTTGATTATTTCTTCGCTTGACACCTTTTCATTCGCTTTCCAGTAAAATGCCTTTTTAAGTAGCTTTCCATCCTTATTGAGTACTATTGAACGCTTACCGTTGGTTTTGATGATGTCGTAGCCAATTGGAGGTGCAGTTGGCCATTCGCCGCGTAGGAGCATTTCCTTCACGCCTGCCATACACTTTTCCCTTCTTTGCTGGTTTTCGTACTCACTAAAGATGAATTGAATATTCTGTTGCAAGCTGCCACTGGCAGTTGACGCATCCGTAGGTTGCGTTACGGAACAAACCATTATACCCTGCTTTTTCAATTGCTCGGCTATATAAATGGCATTTGCACCTGAACGGCTGAACCTATCAACGCTGTAAACAATGATGTGCGATATTTTCTCCCGGCTCTTCTTCAGGAATGACAACATGTTGTTGAACTCCTTGCGCTCATCTGTCTTGGCGCTTTCATAGGTCCCGCCATAGTAACTCAAGATTTGCAGGTTGCCCTTTTTAGCAAACATTTCACAAGCTTTCTTCTGTGTGTCCAGACTTAGGTTGTTATCCGCTTGCTCTTTCGTAGAGACACGGGTATAAATAACACAGTTGTTTCCCTTAGCTTTTGTTTTACTTGTGCCTTTGGCAAAGGTTTTGAAGAGATTTATGTCGCTCATGTCGCTTTAATATCTTGATTATCAATGTTTAATGCAATTTTCTTGCCAGAATTCCGACTTTTAGAAATCACATTATAAATAAACCGGGAATACTTCTTGATCGTATCGATCAAAGCTGCTACCTGGTCATCGGTATAATGCCTGAATTTCTCAAACCGGCGCACATCTTCCGGTGTAATGTCGTGTGTCCTCTCATACGAATTTACGTTATTCTTTTTCTTCATGCTTTTGATCTGTCTTTTGCCGTTTCATAATCGATGTCTTGTTTTCAGGAATGTAATTCACGATGTATCTACCATACTTTTTAGGTTTTTAAAGCAAACATACAATGGCCGGAAAAGCTGCTTACCGCTTTCGGGCAACCTATACCAATAGTTGCGAAAATTGGTAACGCTTACTATTCTCGGCTGTTCGTTTTAATAAATGTATGGTTGCGGTTAAAGTGAAGGTTCCCTGTTTGGGCCAAAGAGGACAGTTTTTCCACCAGAATCCCCGTATGTCCACGATTATCCACAGATTTTTTTGTTTTAAGGAATGACCTAACTGTATAAAGTATAAATTTTATATCTTTCGCAGTTAAAAATCTATTGTGCGTTAGAACTATTTAATTGAAGCAAAATGTTTATAACTAGCTATGGAAGTTTTAATGGTAGTACTTGGGAAAATATGTTTCAAATTATATTGAAACGTAAATACATGCAAGCAGGCTATCAAAGGGTCCCGGCCACTCCAGGGGATTTTGGTATAGAGGGCTTCACGAAAGATGGCCTAACATTTCAGTGTTTCTGTCCAGAAACTAATGAAGATAATAAAAAGCTCTATGAAAGACAAAGAGATAAAATTACTGCTGACATCAATAAATTGAAAATCAACGAGGCAGAACTGGTAAACCTTTTGGGAGGCACTAAGCTGACAACTTGGACTCTTATTACACCCAAAATGGGGCATCACGATTTAATCCCACACTGCAATACTAAACGAGACTTAGTTAAATCTTGGAATTTGCCCTTTATAGACAGTGATTTCAATGTGCTAGTTCACGAATGTGATGATTATGCCCTTGAAATTGGGGAGTATTTTAATCAAACAGACAAGAAGCTATCCCTTCAACCTGATGCAGACGAAACAAGTGAGAATAAACTTGTAGCATGGAAGGATACTCAAATTCCTCTTGTAGAAAATGCGATTTCTAAAAATGAAATTATCATACGCTCATTAAATAAAAAGAAAGATGCTGACAAAGCTGTCAACATTCTCACTAATGAACAAGCCAGACACTACCTAAATGGCGAATCAATATTAAGAAAATGGCGAAGTTCACAGCCCGAAAATCATCAGCGATTTACTGAGCTCATGGCTAGTGTTGCATCCGAACTACAAGAGAAATGTCTTTTAACTAATGTTGACCCTAGCCCATTCTTAGAAGAAATTAAAAGCTACATGGAAGATAAGATACGGACATCATTTCCTTATCTGGATGAATCCACTGTGGTTAGATTAAAGAACTACTGCATCGCGTTTTGGATAATGACATGTCCTATTTACTTTGAAGAGAGCATTGATGAAATCACCAACAATTAAGGGGAGTTTTAGAGAGAGGGCAATTCCACTAAGCCCGGATTATCGTCCACTATATAAAATTGGACTGATCGTGCTTATTCTTGATATTGCTTGTCGAGGTAACAAATCCTCGTTAAACAAGCTACATCTGTTAATCTGGGCTTTGAAATCAGAAACGAATATGGCCTATGTCCGGATGGCATTTATCATGAAGGATACAAGCAAAATTATTTCATGGGCAGTTGAGCCAGCATTAAATAAGGCGCTCAAATATGCAGTTGCAGAGGGGTTGATAACTATGTACGAGGATAAATATCAATTGACCGAGAAAGGCGTAAGCTTTGGTAAAAAACTGAAAAAGGATAGTGAGATACTTACTAGAGAGAAACTGTTTCTGACTTACATCGGTAAACAAAAAGTAACAGAAGACTTTATCAACAAGCTAACTGAACAGCAACATGATAAGAATTGAGGCCATAAAGGCAATAATACACACCAACAATGGAGTTTTTGGCCGAACTCTGCCCTTCAAAAAAGGACTTAATATTGTTAGGGCAAATAATACGTCTGGTAAAAGTTCTCTTTTTGGAGCACTTCTATACGGATTGGGGTTTGAGGAAATTCTAGGCAGCAAAAATGATAAAGCTCTGCAGTCGGTATTCAAATCCATTGTTAAGGAAATTATTTCCCACCCAATTGAAAATACAGTTGTTCAGTCTGAAATTTATCTGCAATTTTCAAATGGCTCAAGGAGTATCACGAGCAAGCGATTTATTTTAAACGATAAGATTAAACCTCAAGCTGTCGAGGTTTTTCTAGGCCCATTGTTAACTGAACCAGATGGAACTTACGAGCGACTGCCTATGTATGTTCATGACAAAGGAGGTGCGTCGAGCGATGAGGTAGGATTTCATAAATATCTTGAGGACTTCATTGGAGCACATCTACCTGAAATTATTAATCAGGAAGGACGAAGGGTTAAGATGTTCTTGCCATTATTAGCCTCGGCACATTTTATTGAACAAAAAGCTGGATGGTCAGATTTCTATGCTAATATGCCCTACTATGGAGTCAGAGACGCGGCAGCAAAAGTCTTCGAATACATCCTAGCTTTTGATGTCTTTGAAGCTGCTGCCTCACGTCAGGAAATTCAAAATCGAATAAAGCGAATATCTGATAACTGGACTGAAGTATCGATGAAAGTTTCAGCTTTAGCAAGGAGAGGGGGCGCTGAAGTCGTTGGACTTCCGCATGCTCCCGAAATTTTGACAAAGGAAAGTAAACCCTACTTGCGATTTTTACGTGCAGAAAAATCTTTTCTCATTGGCGAACTTATTGCCGTTCTAAGTATAGAATTAAAAGAAGTTACTGCTCAACTGAAGACACCTATTAATGACAATCTAAAAAAGATAGAAGAAGAAATAGACAGCCTGAAATTCCATACCGACAGATACGAAATATTATCTGACAATATTAGTTCGCAGTTAAGCCAGAATAAGGAAACATTGCGACAGTATCTTGCTCAACAAAAAAACGTTGATGAAGATCTTCGTAAAAATAAGGATGCTGAAAAACTCCAAAAAATTGGATTAGAATTTGATCTAAAAAGTAATACTGGATTATGCCCAACATGTAATCAACCAATTAACGACACACTTTTACACGAACATGTTGAGGTAGTGCCTATGAGAATTGATGAAAACATCAACTACTTGCAGGCTCAGCGTAAAATGATCGAAGCTTTTATTGCAAACATAAGGAGTCAAATTGCTGGTGATGAAAATAAGGCTCATGCACTAGAAACAGCTATCCAAACTAACCGCGCTAAAATCAGAGCGTTAAAACGCTCTTTGATAAGTGATGATCGCCTTCCTTCAGAAGAAATTATTGAAAGAAAAGTCATCTTGGAACGAGAACTCAATTTTGTATATAAACTCAGAGAAGAGTTTGAACTTCTCATGAATGATTTATACAAGGTTGCATCCGAATTTGCTGCAGAAAAAGGTGCTATGGCGAGATTCTCGGGCAATTACTTATCAACAACCGATGTTAGAAAATTGGAAAACTTCACCAATTATTTCAAAGCACTGTTGGGCAAATTTAATTTTACCTCAAAGCAGATAAGTAACATATCTATTTCCTTGGAACGATACTTGCCTGTGTACGAAGTTCCACTCCCCAATGGACTAAATAAGCAAGTCGATATTAGGTTTGAATCATCGGCAAGTGATTTTATTCGAGCGCAATGGGCTTACTACACCGCGTTACTAGACACTTCAATCAACAGCGGCGGAAATCACTTTGAAACTCTTATATTTGATGAACCACAACAGCAATCCGCCGCTACTGGAAATTTCAAAGCTTTCTTAAGTCAATTAGAAACTTATAAGGAGCAACAGACAATAGTATTGGCTTCTTTTCAAAACTCACAAGAAGACTTTAAAGAAGCTACAAGTGGATTAACAAATGTGAATATCATCGATTTCGCGCACACTGGCGAGTTGTTTATTACTCGAATTGATGCAAATGCCCCCACATTGTAAATGTTCGGTATTAATATTTCAGCGCCTATCATTTTTTTTAAATCGCAAAAATCATGTTGTTAAATCTTTCAATTCAAATAGAAACAGCTGGGGAAGAATCTTCTAGAGAAGTTGATCCATCTAGCTTACCGGGAATTGCGCTTTTTATTAAGCATTGCAATGCTTTGTCTGAAAGCTTATCTCTTCCCAAGGGGAAATTAACTGAATCTTCCGAGGATGTTGAAGGGGCTTATCCGAATTGTATCTGGTACGCGACTATAACAATGCAAACTGATGAAAGCTTGTCGTTGTTAGATGCAAACAGACTATTAAATACTGTTCAGAGTTTCTGTCTCTTCCATCACTATAAACTGTCCAAAGCCTCAGCAACTACAGTTGGTGAGTAATTTCGACCATTGACAAAAGTCACCTTCATTTTATTTTAGCAAATGGCAACATTTCTTACAACCAGAGGCATTTCATCAAAACTGGAGGAAATCTTTATTGATGCCAACTCATTCCTTTATATAGTTACGCCTTATCTGCAATTTTCCAAAACGCTATATGAACGGTTGTATGAAGCAACCAAACGTGGGGTGCCAACCACAATAATCTGTAGAGACCGGCAGAAAATTTCTTCAGTTGACGAAAGACTGTTACTAGATTTAGATTGCAGCGTATATTTCAAATCAGATCTTCATGCAAAATGTTATCTGAATGAATATGGTGCAATGATCGCTTCCATGAATTTATATAACTACTCCGAAGCCAACAACAGGGAAATGGGGGTGTTCTTATCAAAAACTGAAGATTCTGTATCGTACGACAAGTGCCTGAAAGAAGTAAGATCAATAATTAATGCATCCCAACAATTTAGATTATTTAAGCAGCCGGAATCAATAATCACAGTATCTGAACCCGAGACTTATTCGGAGTTTTTACAAGGTTGGCATAGTGTGCTGTTACAGGAATATCCTCAAACGCAGTTTTCACTAAGCGAAAACCGACTATCCGCTACTGACTTCCCATTACCCAGTATGTTGTTTTCAAATGAATATGGGTTTGCAACAGTTTGTTTCGACGCCTATTCTAAACTCCAGAATCAGCGAAACGAAAAGAAGCACGCATTAGAAACGGCGTTAAAAAGGATATCGACTTTATTGGCATACAGGAAATAGAATTTGCTTATATCAAGCTAAAGATTCGCAGTTTGATTCTTTTGAACAAGAATATTTGTACTGTAAAAACGGGTTGGCATTGCTGGTCAATGAACTTTCCAATCTAATTAGCATATAGCCAATTACCAAAGACGATACAAGGACAAGTCAAAAACAACTCATTTCTGTTTGCTCTCTATTTAGCTCCAATTCCGATTACAATCGCAGATCATCGCCGACATTCGCCTGCCTATTAGAATAGATTTAGATTCCAGTTAAATTCAATTGGATTCCATATGCTTTACGCCTGTAGTCTGGCTATGAAAGCAGGATAATTCGCTTAAAAGTGATCAAAAACCCTCAAAACAATGACGAAACAGTAAGGAAATTAGGTTGCAATTAAGCAAATGAATGGAGATTGCCCCGATTACTTCAATAGCCGGACTATAAAATGTAAATTTGAGGATTACTCAAAAATAATTTATTAATGAGCGAAGACCAAAAACGGAACCTGGAGCAACAACTGTGGAATATTGCGAATACTCTTCGTGGAAAAATGAATGCGGACGAGTTCAGAGATTATATCCTGGGTTTTATCTTCTATAAATATCTATCTGAAAAAATGGAAATTTATGCTGATTCCATTCTTAAAGAGGATAAAATCACTTTTAAGTCGATCAACGAAAATACTACAGAAGGCAAAGAATATTGTGAAGCGATTAGGGATCATACGTTAGAAAAGTTGGGCTACTTTCTAAAACCGTCAGAGTTGTTCAGTGAAGTGGCAAAAAGAGGAATGGGAGAAAAAGAACAAGGCAGAAGCAGCTTTATTCTCGAAGACCTTCAAAAGATATTGACGAATATCCAGCTTAGCACGATGGGTACAGAAAGCGAAGAAGATTTTGATAATCTCTTCGAGGATATGGACCTGAATAGCACAAAGCTCGGAAAGACACCTGAAGCAAGAAACGAGATCATAGCAAAGGTGCTGTCCCATCTTGATAAGATCGACTTCCGGCTGGAGCAAACCGAACTGGACGTATTAGGTGATGCCTACGAATATCTGATTGGGCAATTTGCAAGCGGAGCAGGAAAAAAGGCCGGTGAATTCTACACCCCTCAGGAAGTAAGTATGGTTCTTGCTAAACTCGTGACTACCGGCAAAAACAAACTTAAATCCGTTTATGACCCCACATGCGGTTCAGGCTCGTTACTTCTGCGGGTAGCAAAAGAGGTAAAAGAGGTAAGTAACTTCTACGGGCAGGAAATGAACCGTACTACTTATAACCTTGCCCGCATGAACATGATATTACACGGTGTTCATTATCGCAAGTTTGATATAAAGCAAGAGGATACGTTGGAACATCCGCAGCACCTGGATAAACAGTTTGAAGCTATTGTTGCCAATCCTCCGTTTTCTGCCCAATGGACTGCAAACCCTATCTTCATGACGGATGACCGGTTTAGCCAGTATGGCAAATTGGCCCCGGCAAGCAAGGCAGACTTTGCTTTTGTGCAGCACATGGTATATCATTTGGCTGAAAATGGTGCTATGGCGGTAGTACTGCCGCATGGAGTTCTTTTTCGTGGTGGTGCCGAACAACACATCCGCAGATATTTGATCGAGAATAAAAACTTTCTGGACGCCGTTATAGGTTTGCCGCCAAACATATTCTATGGCACAAGCATCCCTACTTGCATTTTAGTATTCAAGAAATGCCGCGAAAACCCGGATGATATTCTCTTCATAGATGCCAGCAACGATTTTGAGAAAGTGAAAACACAAAATATTTTGCGGGAATCTCATATCAACAAGCTCGTAGACACATTTAGGAACAGATCGGTTATCGAAAAATATAGCCATTTGGCATCTATTAAGGAGATAGCCGACAACGACTATAATTTGAATATACCTCGCTATGTTGACACCTATGAAGAAGAGGAAGAAATAGACATTTATGCTATAATGAAGGATATAAAAGCACTGGAAGCAAAACGTGCGGAGCTGGACAAAGAAATTGATGTTTATTTTAAAGAGCTAGGGTTAGTTTTTTAGCCATTCACAATCCTTAATGTTAGATCACAAAGACAAATTGTAAGAAAATGGCAAAAAAGAATAAGAAGGAAGCAAATGTTCCAAATTTGAGATTTCCGGAGTTTGCGGGTAAGCAAAATTTTAAAAAACACCTTTTCAAAGATATTTTCGTTTTTTCCACAGGAAAGAACATAAAACAAAGTGAAGCATCTTCCGAATTCGAAATACCCTGTGTGAGATACGGGGAGTTATACCATATGTATGGTGAAATTATTACGGAGGTTATTAATAAAACTAACCTTAATAGATCAGAGTTGTTATTCAGTGAAGGTGATGAAATTTTGATTCCATCGGCAGGTGAAGACCCTACAGATATTGGTTCAGCTTCAGCGTTGACAGTTAAAGACGTAGCAATCGGCAGAACAATTAACGTTCTGAAGCCAGCAAAGGCTAATATTTATTCTCAACTATATGTAGCATACTACATCAATCATAGATTAAAGAAAACAATTTCTTCCTTAGCAAAGGGAGTAAGTATCAGTAATGTGTACAATTCCGATTTGAAAACACTAGAAATAATTTTGCCAACCCTTGATGAACAAAATAAGATAGTTGTTTTTTTATCAATATTAGACAAAAGAATAGAAACCCAAAACAAAATAATTGAGGATTTGAAGTTGTTAATCAGCGGGACAATCTCTACGATTGAAAAACATGCAAAAACTAGCTCCAACTGGAGAAAGGCATTTTTGCATGAGGTGCTTTTAGAGCGAACCGAAAAGAATAAAGAAAATTATCCTGTACATTCTGTGTCGGTTAGTGTCGGAGTTGTCAATCAAATTGAATATCTGGGAAGATCATTTGCAGCAAAAAATACGAGCAATTATAATGTTGTACACGAAGGAGATATAGTGTATACCAAAAGTCCAACCGGTGAATTTCCGTATGGTATAATCAAGCAGAGTTTTGTTCCGGACAAAGTATCTGTTTCTCCTCTTTATGGCGTATATAAACCTATAAATCGCTGGATAGGTAACATACTCCACTACTACTTTCTAAATCCAATAAATGCAAACAACTACCTACATAGCTTGGTCCAGAAAGGTGCTAAGAACACAATCAATATCAGTAATCAAGGATTTTTAATGAAACAATTGTACTTGCCTATTAATGAAACTGACTGTAGAAAAACGGCTGAGTTGCTTAATGTAATAACCCAAAAGCTAACTATTGAAAAAATGATTTTAGATAAATACAATGCTCAGAAAATATATATACTAAAAGAACTTTTCATTTAGGATTACGAGTCGTTAATTAAAGCACTTAATGAAAATCTTTTTGGGGAAAAACTTCGGTTTAAAAATGAAGATGGGAACGATTTTCCTGATTGGGAGGAGAAAGAATTAGACGACTTGTTGGATTACGAGCAACCAACAAAATATTTAGTAAATAGTATTGAATATGATGATGATTATGTTACACCCGTTTTAACCGCGGGTAAGACATTTATTTTAGGATATACAAATGAAACTCATGGCATATTTTCTTGTGGCTTGCCTGTGATAATATTTGATGACTTCACAACGGACATAAAATTTGTGAACTTTCCCTTCAAAGCCAAATCATCAGCAATGAAAATATTACTGCCTAAGAAAGGTGTAAATATTTACTACGTTTTTGAGGCCATGAAATCAATCAATTATATTATTGGAGGTCATGAGAGACACTGGATAAGCAAATATTCAAAAATTGAAATTCCCGTACCTTCCATTGAAGAACAAACTAAAATTGCCAGCTTCCTATCTGTTATTTCCGAGAAAATTGAAAACGAAAGGATAATTCTGAAAAAATACCTGAGTCAAAAAAAGTATCTTTTAGCAAGCCTTTTTATATAAACATAGTTTGCAACAAATAGTATTTCTGATTTTCGTACCTCGCTAATACGTTTCTTTCTGTTTCAATTTTCCTTTCGATAAAGGATAGGAAATTTGTAATTTTTGTTTGTTCTTCAATGGAAGGCGTTGGTAGAGTTACTTCCGAAAAATATTTAAAGCTTATCATTTTGCCGTCCCTGATGCCTTCAAGATTTCTTGTCAGCCGTTTTATATAGCCGGTCGTTTTAAAATACAGTCTGAAGAAATTAGGGTTAACTTCTCTTATCGGGCGCAATACTATATAAGCCGGGCTGCAAATCCCTTCATAATTAGAAAATTCAATACCTCCTTGAAACGACCTCAAACTAATAATGAAATCTCCCTTTTGCACAACTTTATAGCTTTCAATACTTTTATCACTGACAGAAATATTATAGTCAATCATGTGTCTGGGTATTGCCCCATGTTCCTGAGTAATAGCTAAAATAGGAAGATCTGAATTATGATTTTTATCTGAAACATTCTCGAAAAGCGTATTTCCCAATTTCCAATTCCAATCTGCAAAGTCGTTACCATCGTCATCTTTAAACTGCAAACGTCTATTGAAAACGTTAACCTTAAATGCTTTACTAAGAGATTCTAATTTCTCAATTATTTTGTTTTGGGTTTCTATACGTTCATCAATCAAAGTTAAAAAGGCCGCTATCTTTTTCTGCTCAGGCAAAGTCGGGAATTTTACCCTGATGCCCTTAATTATAGTTCCACTTAAATTCTGTTGGCCACCTTGATTACTCAATTCTCTTATTTCCTCATATCGTTTAGAAAGGTTTTGAAATAGGAATAGAGAATCTATATAATTGCTATTCGGTATTATTGATGCGCAAGCTTGATTGGTACTGGCTTCTATACCAAGAACTGCAACTTTACCCCGTGTTTTTCCTTGACCATACATTGCCATCAGTAATGATCCCTTCGGAAATAATTTCGCTGACGATTTTTTTAACCCCTCTTCTGTAATCCTTTCGTCTGTATAATGAATAATATTAAAATCAATTAAAGACGTTGAGACCCAAGGAATATTTCCATTCCAATAGGATGCATTTGTGCGACTAGGTGTACCACCAGAAGAAATTTCAGCCATATTTTCAATTGCTTTTTCCTTCCACTTGTCCTTAAACCCGGGAAATCTCAAATTTGGAACCTTAATAATTGCCCTTCCCTAAGGATTGCTGAGTTCTTTTGGGTTCATTCTAAAAAAAACAATTATGAACACACAAAAGACAATTGAAGAGATCATCACACTCTGGAAAAAAGAAAAAACTAACTATGTCAAAAGGTCGAGTATGTCGGCATATTCTCTACTGCTTAAAAACCATATTGCACCGGCATTCGGTAATAACATGGCAATTGAGGAGACGGAAGTCCAGGCATTTGTCAATCGGAAATTGGAGCAGGGAATAAGTCAGAAAACAATAAAGGATATGCTTATTGTACTAAAAATGGTGCTCAAGTTTGGAGTAAAGAACAATTGGCTTTCAAAGTGCCAGTTCGACATTCAGTTCCCAACAGACCATACAAAACAAGGCATTGAGGTGCTAAGTAAAGCGCAGCATAGGAAAATGATGCAGCACATAGAGCAGCATTTTACTTTCAGGAATTTGGGTGTTTATCTGTGTCTTTGTACCGGTATGCGGATCGGCGAGGTGTGCGCTTTGACATGGGACGATATAGACGTGGAAAATGGCACCATACACATAAGACGCACATTGCAGCGCATTTACAGCCTCAATGATACAGGCAATAAAACCGAAGTGATAATCGACTCGCCTAAAACCAAAAATTCTGCCAGGGAAGTACCCATGAACAGAGATCTCATAAAAATGCTAAAACCGATCAAAAAAATAGTGAATGGTGCTTTTTTTGTTCTGACAAACGAGCTTAAGCCTACAGAGCCGAGAACCTATAGAGTGTACTACCAGAAAATGATCGTTGACCTTGGTTTACCCCGAATCAAATTCCATGGATTGAGACATAGTTTTGCCACCCGATGTATTGAGAGCAAATGTGACTATAAGACAGTAAGCGTGCTGTTAGGGCATTCCAATATTAGTACAACGCTGAACCTGTACGTGCATCCTAATCTGGAACAAAAGAAAAAGGCTATAGATCAGATGTTTAAGGGGCTAAAATAGCTGTGCGTCACATGTCTTTAGGAATAATATTATTACTTTTAGACCTCCTATGGCGAAACAACCCGAACTCATACTTGAAGAACAATTGGTAGGTCAACTGCAGAAGTTGGGCTACCAATTAGTATTGATAAAAGACGAGAAAGAACTGATCTCGAATCTAAAAAGTCAGTTAGAAAAACATAATAATATCAGGTTCAGCACAGCCGAATTTGACCGTGTACTCAACATTTTGAATAAAGGTTCTGTTTTTGAAAAGGCAAAAACACTTCGGGAGCGGCAACATGTTTTAAAAGACAATGGCGATAACCTGTATTTTGAATTTATCAATACCGAACACTGGTGTCAGAATCAATTTCAGGTGACACATCAGGTAACAATGGATGGTACTTACAAGAACCGTTACGATGTTACTTTACTTATTAATGGGCTGCCATCAGTTCAGATAGAATTGAAACGTCGGGGGCTGGAGTTGAAAGAAGCATTCAACCAAATCAACCGTTATCAGCGACATTCATTCGGAGCCAACTCTGCACTGTTTCAGTATATTCAGATATTTATCATCAGCAATGGCGTGAATACGAAATTTTACGCCAACAATAGAAATCAGTCATTCAAACAGACATTCTACTGGACTGACAAAGAGAATAAACGCCTCACAAATATTCTCAACGGATTTACCAGCGACTTCCTGGAGCCTTGTCACATTAGCAAGATGATATGCAAGTATATCGTGCTTAATGAAAGTAGTAAGGTGCTTATGGTGCTGCGCCCATATCAATACTATGCAGTTGAAGCCCTGATAGATCGAGTGAAAAATAGTAATAAGAACGGATACATCTGGCATACCACAGGTTCCGGCAAAACACTCACGTCGTTCAAGGCCAGCCAGATATTAATGAACCTGCCGGAGGTTCACAAAGTTGTATTCGTTGTCGACAGAAAGGATCTGGATTACCAGACTACAAAGGAATTCAACAGTTTTAGCGAAGGGTGCATTGATGGTACGGATAACACCAGCAACCTTGTTAAGCAGTTTTTAGGCACTTACAAAGACAAGAAGGGAGAGGCAAAGAACACAAAACTCATAGTTACTACCATTCAGAAATTGAATACCGCCATCAGCAAGCTGAAGTACGAGAGTAAAATGGCTGAATTAAAAGATAAGCGTATTGTGTTCATTTTCGACGAATGTCATCGTTCGCAGTTCGGTGAAACGCACAATAGGATAAAATCCTTCTTTAACGACATACAGATGTTTGGCTTTACCGGCACTCCCATTTTCAAAGACAATGCCGTAAAAAATGACCTTGGTAAACGGACGACGAAAGAACTGTTTGGCGAGTGCTTGCATAAATACGTTATTACCGATGCTATAAGGGATGAAAACGTCTTAAAGTTCTCGGTTGAATATGTTGGCAGGTATAAGCGTAAAGACAGCGCAACTGAGATAGATATTGAGGTAGAGGATATTGACACGAAAGAGCTAATGGAGTCGCCCAAGCGATTGGAAATGATCACCGACTATATCATTGCCAACCACAACCGGAAAACTCATTCCAAAGAATATAGTGCAATGTTCTGCGTGAGTAGCGTGGAAACGTTGATAAAATACTACGATCTGTTTCAACGGAAAAAAGTAGAAGGAAAACATGACCTTAGGGTAGCTACAATTTTTAGTTACGTGTCAAACGAAGATGATGCAGATGCAAATGGATTGCTGTCGGAGGAACTGTCAGTTGTTGAAGAGCCCAGAGCACTATACGGCTTGGCCGCCCACAGCAGGGAAAAACTAGATGAGTATATCGGCCATTACAATGTAATGTATGGCACAAAATTTTCCACCAAGGACAGTGAGACATTTTACAACTACTACAACGACATTTCCAAGAAGCTTAAGGAAAGGGAAAGGTCTCCTGAAAATCAGGATAATCGTATCGATATACTGCTGGTAGTGAATATGTTTCTAACCGGCTTTGATGCTAAAAAAGTGAGTACTCTTTATGTGGACAAGAACTTAAAGCATCACGGACTAATACAGGCTTATTCGCGTACGAATAGGATTCTAGACGAAAAGAAGAGTCAGGGTAATATTGTAGTGTTCCGAAATCTGAAAAATGTTACTGATGATGCGATAACCTTATTCAGCAACAAGGATGCTATTGAGGTTATTATAATGAAGCCGTATGAAGAATATGCAAAAAAGTTCAACGATGCCTTTATAGAACTTCTGAAAATTACTCCAACCGTTAATAGCGTAAATGACTTGAAAACCGAGGAGGATGAGCTGGCTTTTATTAAGGCGTTTAGGGAGCAAATGCGTATAAAGAACATCCTTACGGCTTTTTCAGATTTTAAATGGGAAGACCTTGCAATGAGTGAGCAGCTTTTCGAAGACTATAAAAGCAAATACCTTGATCTGTGGCAGAAGGTTAAAGGCGACAACCAAAAAGAAAAAGTGTCAATTTTAGACGATGTAGATTTTGAACTTGAGTTAATTCACCGGGATGAGATCAATGTTACGTACATCATACAGCTATTAATCAAACTGAAATCGAAGGTTCAGAGTGATGTAAGTCAGACGGAGAAAGAGATATTTAACTTACTTAACACGGAGGCTAATCTCAGAAGTAAAAGAGAGCTTATTGAAAAGTTTATTAAGGAAAATCTTCCTGTTATTGATGATAATGAAGCAATACCGCAGGAGTTTGAGAAGTTCTGGAATATTGAGCAGCAAAAAGCATTTAATCAGTTAATACAGGAAGAAAACCTAAATCCTGAACGAACTGAAAAAACCATAGAAGACTACCTATTTGCAGAGCGAGAACCACTTAGAGATGAGGTCCTTGACCTTATTGACGGCGACAAACCGACCTTGCTTCAACGTAAAAAGATAGGCGACCGGATTCTAGCCAAAATTGTTGCGTTCGTTGATACGTTTGTGAATGGTATAGTTTCCTAAAACCTAAATTTTGAATCTCTAGAGATCATTTAGAATGTCAGATATAGACTACACCCGCATTACCAGACAACACATCCTCGATGCGATCAAAAAAATTAAGGATGAAAATATAGTCCTTAAACCTTCGACGACGTATGAAGTACTAATCGATGATGTCCCTTATCCGCCGAAGGAAGTAATGAGGTATGCTAACCTGTTAGCAAATGGCACAAAAGAATGGCCCTACAGCGGGGGAGACCCGACCAATAATTTTCTGAGAAAATACGACTTTTTGGTTTTGCCAAAAGGCGAAACAAAGACACCAGCCGTGCCAGAAATTCCGCTGACGGGCCGTGTCTGGAAGCTCGGCACCAAATGGGGCAAGGGTGCGCCTGATTTTTACGATTTGGTTAAAACAAACTCAATTGTAATAGGCGTCAATGGCAAACATAGACCCGGCGATCTCGTCATTATCACGACAGGGCATACTGTTTATGCCATTATGAAAGTCATTGAACAGCCCCGGCGCGTAACTGAATTGCCCGAATGGCAAGATGAGTTTGAAGATTACGAGATTGAATTTGAAGATTTTGTCAATGTCGCCAAAGGCGAATGGTACGAACTGGAACCCGATGACATCTTTAGTTATGAGCTTGTTCAGGGCATTTGCGAAGTGCAACAAAAAGCAATAAAGGACAAGGCGATTGGCCTCTGGAACGATAGATTTGCAAACTACTGGATATTTCAGGGCAATCCGGTTGAATACGATCTTGAACGGGCAATGAAAGAACAGGTCATGACAAACTGGACCGTCTCCGCCCACAAAGACAAAATCAAGACAGGCGACAAGGTCATACTATGGATGACGGGGAAAAAGGCAGGTTGTTATGTCCTTGCCCGTGTGACCTCACCGCCTGCCATGTGGGATAAAGCCCCCGATGATTATCTATGGAAGAGTGCGGCCAACGGGCCGTCGATGAAAGCGGGACTTCAACCTATATACGACCTGACGACCCGGCCAATTCTCTGGGAAAACATAAAGGACATGCCCGACCTTAAAGACATGAACGTAGGCAATCGAGGCACCAACTTCACGGCCACAAAAAAACAATATAAAGCATTACTTAGTCTCATTGACAATAAATCGAAGCCAATGGCAACGCAAATTGATTTGTTCTTAAATACAATTCTTTACGGTCCTCCCGGCACGGGCAAGACCTATAAGCTGAATGATTACAAGGTAAGGTATTTTACCGACCAGGGCGTAACCCAATCGCCACAAGAACTGCTTCGTCAAAAAGTGTCTGATTATTCGTTGTGGGAAATCATTGCTGCAGTTGTCGGAACGGCAAGGGAGCCATTGTCTGTTAAAGATATTGTTGAGCACGCTTTGGTAAAAGCAAAAGTAAATCCAAATAACAAGACGAAGCCCAACAATCTCGCATGGAACGAGCTTCAGTCCTATGCGGATGACCAGTCAACCCAAACGCATGTCAAGTATCGGAGGCAAAACCAGATATTTCACAAGGCAGAAGGAAGCAAATGGGAAATCATTGCCGACAAGAAAGATGATCTTGCCGATATTCTCGGGCAGGAACTTTTGGATCTCGCGTCCAATCCGGCTGTAACGCCCCCGACTGCGGTAGTTGCGAAGACGAGATATAATTTCATCACTTTTCACCAGAAATACAGCTACGAAGATTTTATAGAAGGCATTAAGCCATTGCTTGCTAACAGCAGACTTGGAGAACTAGGCAGCGACCTGCAATTTGAACTGAAAAAAGGCATTTTCTACAATAGTTGCCTTGAGGCTTTGAAGCTTGTCGGCTATGCGTCATTCGAAGACTGCTACAATGACAGCGACGCAAAACGATACGCCAAGTTTGAAGACGCAAGAAATGCGCCTGACAAGCAGTTTGCCTTGTTCATCGATGAGATAAACAGGGCGAATATTTCTGCGGTATTCGGCGAGTTGATAACCCTGCTAGAGGAGGACAAGAGAATCGGGGCAGATAACGAAATGTGGATTGAGCTCCCGTATTCAAACCAAAAATTCTGCGTGCCATCAAATCTTTATATCATTGGCACCATGAACACGGCAGACCGCTCTATTGCGCTTTTGGATATCGCCCTGCGGAGGCGTTTTGAATTCAAGGCTCTCTATCCTGAATATACAGGCGGTGCGTGGTGGGCGACTGTACTGGAAAAGTTGAACGGTGCAATTTATAACTGGCGGAAAAATCCCGACTTCTTTATCGGCCATGCTTTCTTTATCAACAGCCAGGAGGGAGATCAGACGCGGATTTTAAACGCCAAGATTATTCCTCTAATATACGAATACTGTCAGAACAACGCAGATACCGTGAAGAAGATTTTGACGGAAGCAGGCATTGTGACAAAGGTAACAGACATAAAGGATAATTTTCAAGTCATTGCGGAATGAGACTATTCGAATGGCACGACAGTCCCTTTGATGTATCGAAGGAAAGGAGGGAGGAATTTGTCCGATACCTTGCAGGGGCTTGGCAAAACCGGAACCGTTATGTCGCGCATTCGGATGAGGTGACTGATGAGGAAAGGCAGGAAGAACAGATACAGAAACAACGCTTCTTCGATTTTACTGTAGATGGCAGGATTTCAGCGCGTAATTATGTGGGGGTCGTCCAGCATGGTGATATCAGGATTGAAGTCTATCCCAAGATATTCGCCGATGATGTCGGCGGCAATCCCGGCAAATGGCAACTCAACCTTCTCTACTGGCTTATGTATTGCCGCAAAATCAAATTCCCATTTGCATTTGCAGATGTCTCGAAGTTGCAATTCGATGATTATCTTGAATTGCTGATTTGTATTTTTGCCAATTATGCAGAGGAGGTTTTATCGCGACAACCCTTTCAAGCTTATCAGAGCATTGAAGAAGAGACGGTGTTTCTCAAAGGCCATTTGTCGTTCGACAATTATATCAAGCATAATCTGTCAACCGGCAAATGGCAAAAATTCTATTGCGATCACCAACCGTTAATATACGACAATCTGTTCAACCGCATTGTCAAATATGTTTCTCGGCGACTTCTAGCCATTAGTCAAAATTCCTTAAACAGAGAAAAACTGAATGAAGTACTGTTTTTGCTTGACGATGTTTCCGACATACGTTGTTCGGCAAGTGACTGCGATAAAATTCGACTTAATCCGCTCTACGATGAGCACCGACAAATACTTGATTTATGCAGGATGTATCTTTCCAATCAAGTCATTGATATGGAATCTGAGAACAGCCGGAATTTCTGTTTCCTCGTACCGATGGAGTACATCTTCGAGGATTTTATTTTTGGGTTCATTGTAGACAAATGGCCGACATTAAGCGTGCAAAGCCAAAGCATTGACTTTCTTGCGTTAAACCAAGGACAGAAGGTATTCCAGATTAGGAACGACATTTACATCAACAAGCAACTTATTATTGACACAAAATATAAAATCAGATATACTGACGGCACCCTAAAAAATGGGGTAAGCCAAAATGACCTATATCAGATGGTTAGCTACGCATTGAGACGCAATTGTAAAGATGTGCTCCTACTCTATCCGCATGTTTCGACTGCCTTAAATTCTCCAACTGATTTCAAGATACCTTCCGCCATGTTGTCAGACGATATTGGAATCGGTGTGCGGAGTATCAACATAACCTTTAAGGATATTTCCAAAGCAGACGGTCAAATTATCAATCGAATTCAATCTCTCCATCCCATTTTCCAATAGATGTCATTACTGCTACATTTTTAATTAGTGCTGTTACTGGTCGCGATTTATCCTGAATAATATCGGGTCGGACTTATCAGCCATTCTACGCACCCAACTTAACCACTCTAATCGCTCTTCAGATAAAGTATTTAATCTGCGGTAGCTTTCTTCAATTACGTCAAGGTAATTTCGCAAAACAGTCATATTATGCCATTGTTGCGCCTCTTGAGCAACCGCTTTAAAGTCGGCTAATTCTTTTTCTTTTTTTTGTTCAATTTCTCTTAGTACTTGCTCTTTTTCCTCACGCTCCTTCCGCATCTTGCGATGGAATTCCATTTCCTGACGTCGCCGTTCTGCTTCAATTTCTATACAAGCAATAATAGTGGAAATTTGATTTTCAATTGGAACTTTTTTGTTATCCCATTCTTTTTGAAAAAGCAGTCGGTGAGCTTTGAAATATAATATTCCCGACGCTTTTAATTCTGTGCTTCTCCATTTATCTCCCGTCGGAATCCGCTTCGCACGTTCACGAAAGCATATCCTAAACTCTTCGCCGTTTACAACTACGAGCGTCTCTCCGTATTTAATAAAAACGTCGTGTCCCCTTGCTTGAAAGGCTTTCATTATTGTATCCACAAATCTCAGCGCTTGGCTGACAAATTCTGGTGATACGGTTATCGCAAGTTCGTCTCTGCCTGTGGAGACCATTCCCGTATAGTAGTCTTTGTGTGGCTTGTTGGTTAAGCTCTCTTTAGCTTGTATTATGAGCTTGTCTGGAGAATTTAGTTTCCCTGGTACTGTAAGCGATAAACGACTGTCATTTTCTATTTCACGCTTTAGAATTTCTAGTTCACTAAGAACTTCGTTATTATCATTTGTCGCATCTCTTTCTAACAATGTTACATTTTGTTGACCGGAAGATTTCTCATCAAGCGGTGTAATAGTGACCGGTTTACCCCACTTTATTTTCTCCCAATGACCAGCTTTCGGAAACGGTATGCTCATATTGTTGCATATATTTCTCAAACCGGCATCCGACACGTTGTACTTTCGAGCGAGAGTTTTCATCGGCTCTTTCCATACCAAGTCGTAAAGATCTTTTCTCGAGATTGTTACTTGCTTCATTTTAAGTAGTTAGCCATTTGTTGTATATCGCTAAAACTACTAATTGGATGGAAATAGTTCGGCAAAGTCTTACCAATCGCATATTGAATCTACTTCTAGTCGTCAAAATAACTCAGAGTATAAATTCAGGACTCCGCATTCGGTAAGGGTTCTTACAATGGATTATCAAAATCCCACTTTATTTTCTAGGTCTAATTTTGAATCTCAATTAGGCTTTGAGGCATACTCCGTTTTAATAGACACCAATTACAAGTCCGACATTCTTTCTAAATTCCTTTCAATGTTGTCGATGACAAATTCAGATATTGTATCGGTGATCTGATTGATGTCTTCTTTACTTAACTGCTCGTTGTATAATTTTTTTATAAATGGTTGTTGGTTGTTGTAATTAATAAGGGTGAAACCATACCAGTAAGTGTCAATCCTAAAATTTAGCTGAAATCCGGAACTAAATGCTTCAGTACCTGCTTTTTTAAATCCATTCAAATGGTAAGAAAAGTAGAAGTCGTAATTGCTTTTTAGAAATTCTTCATTTTTCCATTCTTCTGCCATTTGGTCGAATGTTTCCATCTGCTTGTTTTTACCCTGCCAGTTATAGGACCGAGAAACAAACATATCAGTAAATTGATCCATTCGGTCAATAATCGACTGGTACATTGGAATAATGCTACTATCAATTATCTCAAAAAGAATGGGGGTAGTAGCAGTTTGCATTATTTCTTTGCCCGAAATCTGAGAGATTTTGTTTTTTAGTGCTTCAAGACGTTTTTCGGCAGGACTTTTTAACTCATCGTATCCTTTCTCTATTTCAATCTCCAGCTCTTCAATTGAAGGTAGTTCTCCCTTAATATTCTCCGGCAGGCTCTCGCTAAGGTTATATTCTGCAATGCCTATCGGTTTGCTACTGTCCCTAAGAGCATATTCAGCGACTAATCCGTCTTTTGTTTTACATAATATCAACCCGATGCTAGGGTCATCCGTGGCGGACTTCAATTGTTCATCTGCTATAGTAAGATAATACTCCATCTTACCTTTATATTCCGGCTTGAACTCATCTATTTTCAACTCGATAACGATGTATCTCTTCAGGCGGGTGTGGTAAAATAGCAAGTCATAGAAATACTCTTTATCTCCTACCATTACACGATATTGCCGACCCATAAATGCAAACCATTGTCCCAGCTCAATTAGGAACTTCGTCAGCTGATTAGTAAGTGCATCTTCTAGGTCTCGCTCTTTAGCCTGCTGCCCGAGATAGATAAAGTCAAATTTGTATGGATCTTTAAAAAGCTGCTGAACCAGCTCAGACTGATTAGGCGCTATCGTATGCTTGAAATTGCTGGTAATCTGTCCTTGCCTCTTGTACAGGCCACTTTCAATCTGATGCACCATAACATCTCGACTCCATCCGTTTTTAGCCGTTTGATCGATATAAAACTGCCGTTCCTTTAGGTCTTTTACCTTGTCTAAAAGGGTGACGTGGTGATACCATGTTAATTTTGCAAGTCCGGCCTGCAAAATTAAAATATTATTCATGTGTTCATTGATCTCAGATTTTGCAGGTGGTGCTTGCAAAATTGGAAAATCAGGATACGCAAGTGCGAAATCGCGCATATATCGAATATTTCGTGGTGAAAACCCTTTCATTTCAGGAAATTCAGCTTTCAGGTCTTTCGCAAGCGTTTCTACGATTTTTTTACCCCATCCTTCTTCCTGCTCTTGTTTAGCAATAGTATCACCAATTTCCCAATAAATATTTAGCATCTGGGCGTTTACGGTGATAACAGCTTGTATCCGCGCCTGCCTGATTTTATGTTTCAGTAGCTCGATAATCTCAGAATATTTTGAAAATCCCGGCTTCATATTTTAATCATTTTTTACGTTTTTCTTTCTAAAATCCTAGTACGTCTACCAATTACATAATCTGCAATTTAGAGTTTATACTCTACAGGCACTTCATAAATTTGATTAAGCCTTCAAAGATTTGTTTCAATATTCACTGGTCAACGTTTACAATGCGCGTGTAGAGAAATGCACGCCTTTTTTAAAGGTACTTATAATACACTAAATATTATTTTAGATGTATATTTGAAGCCGATCAATTAAACATATGACTGTAAACAAAATTGAGGACAACAACGCACAAGAATATAAAACGAAAGAATCATTTGTCGCATTTGTAGACATTCTTGGTTTCTCACAGATGATAGTGGAGGATGGTGGTAAGGGAGAAACACTTAAAGTAGTCAAGGATGCGATTGCAAGCGCAACCAAGCTTCTGGAAGAAAGAAAGGCTATTCATAATCATCCCTATGCTTTTTGGTATAAGGAATTTCAGGTGAAAAGTTTTTCAGATTGCTTTTGTTTTTCCATCCCATTGGAATTTGATAATGGTGAAAAGGATTATAAGCAAAACTTTGTAGCCTTCTATGTTTGGATTCAAGCCTTTTGCAACACGCTTTTAAAGGCCGGCTTTTTGTGTCGGGGAGGAATAACTCAAGGCTGGCACTATTCCGACGATAAAATTATCTTCTCCAAAGCTTTAGTGGATGCCTATTTACTTGAATCAAAAAAGGCAAATCATCCGCTTATTCTAATACATCAAGACTTAATTGATAATCTAGTACAAAAAGGCTTCGGCGAACAACATTATTATCAATACATGTTTGTTCACGACACTACAGGAAGAAGCTTTTTACACCCGTTCAATTATTCGATTGTTGATGAATTATTTTTTGGGTTTGTAGAACAGGTAAACGGAAAACTTATTGAGGAAAGGTCTGAACTTATCGAAGTGTTTTTATCAATCATTGAAAGAAATATCGAGAAGTTAATAGGAAGAAGCGAAGTTGACAAATGGCAGTGGTTGAAAGAATTTTCGCATTACACTTTATCGGGACAGTATTATGATAGATTTAGTCCCGGATTATTTAGGAGTAGAAAGGGTAAAGAATATAAATAAGGCTTCGAGAACTGAATGATCGCACCTCTAGGATATTTCATTTCACTGCAATCTTTAAACAACTGAAATCTATTAAAAAGTTTATAAGACAGCAAAACTAGGGATTGCAAGGCATCCGGAAAAAAACAATAACAGATTACCATATTTCAATTTGATCGAAATTCTATGACCCAAGGTTATATTTTAAAATTGCAACCTTCACGAAGAAGTACTTTTCTACATTATGCCGAAAGCTCGCACTGGTTTTCCGAGCCAGTGCCGGATTTCAAAGGAAGTAGATCAGCTCCTATTGTCGTGTTCATCGAAGGCGAAGAAAACAAGATTACTCATATGGCATTCGGAACAGGCGGCATTCGTGCAGGTACAGATTTGCGTAAGCTGAAATTAAGTGACATTCGCACAATCAATCGCCAAATTGCCTTTCAAGAATTACTTTCCCGAGCATCATCCCGTGTCCATAAGCATATTGCATATGTTATCGAACATGGAGGCATATTGCCGCCAAAGAGTTTTACAAGCTTGTATGATCTGATAGTCGCAATCGACCCAAACGTAGATGGAATGCTACGCCGATTTAGTCCACGAAGATCTGAGACTATTCAGAATTTGGGAGAGGATAAGCTAGCAGCGCTTGCGTCACAAAAAGAGGCCGTAAATACAGCACTTCAACTGGCAGGTATTGACAGAAAACCGTTACTTGAATGGACACCTGAAACATCAAATACTCCGAAGTCTTTCCTTGAAGGATTACCATCGGCATATCTGCGCGAAGATCAAGTTATTGCGAACGACTTACAGTCCTTTCCGGGATTGGAATTCGTGCGACCACTTCTTACTGGTGGCGCTACGTTTGAAGATGAAAGAATTAAGCTCGATGTGCTACTTGCCAACCGATTGGAGCTTGAGAAACAGACTGGCGCTGATCTAATTTATTACAACGGAACATATAATTCTTTCGTTCTAGTACAATATAAAATGATGGAGAAGGATACCAGTGAAGAAGATTTTATATACCGACTTCCTAACACGCAACTTACAGAAGAGATCGCTAGAATGGATAAAATGCTTGAACACATAAAGAAAAAAGGGGGTGCGCAAAATCGGCATGAATATAGACTTTCCGGTAACCCGTTTTTTATAAAATTGTGTCCAAGAATTACCATGGAACCTGACAGTATCGGACTATCGCCAGGAATGTATTTTACCCTTGACCATTGGAGGTTTCTTGAAAGGGACGAAGATTTAGTCGGACCAAAGGGAGGGAGAAGAGTGGGCTACTTTAATGTTGGTAGAAAGATAAATAATACAGACTTTGCTTTTTTGGTAAAAAATGCTTGGGTAGGTTCAACTCCAAGTGAAAGCGCGCTAATTGAAGAGTTGGTTAAAGAAATAATGAGCACTGGTAAATCGCTTATTCTTGCAGTCAAGACAGACAAGGAAGAAAACGAAAGGTCTATTATGGATGAAATTAACGATTCGGAACCTTTTTAACGGCAAGCGTTTTTATTTAAGGTCTTAAAATAAACGAGCTATGTACTTAAAGCAATTACGACTGTGGAACTTCAGAAAATTTGGATGTGATTTACCGCTGGACGCTGGGAATCCCAATATTACTGTCAACTTTGTCAAAGGCATCAATTTACTCGTTGGACAGAACGACTCTGGTAAATCTGCAATTGTTGACGCGATAAAGTTAGTAACCTATACACATAGCGGAGAATGGATTAAGCTGGAGCACGAAGATTTCTATTCAAACCAAAATAAACTAAAAATAGAACTTCTGTTTGATGAATTAAATGATGAAGAAGGTAAAAACTTTATCGAATGGTTAAGTTGGATTGGAGAGGGAGAAGCCTTGCGGCCACATCTTTGTCTTTTTTTAGAAGCAGAACGTGTCGGTGATCGTATTTTACCATTTGACATTAAAGCAGGGACAGATAGGGATGGGCGCACACTAAGCGCGGAGGCAAAAGCCTATTTGAAGGTTACCTACCTACGCCCGTTAAGAGACGCAAAATCTGAACTGACCCCGAAACGCAACTCTCGTCTTTCGCAGATTCTGCTGTCTCATGAAGCATTCGAACCAGGACTAAGAGAGCATGAGTTTGTTTCATCTGTTAAAGGGTTAAACAAGGGGATAAAGAACTATTTCGAAGGTCTCAATCCTGACGACACGCAACATCTTGACCAGAGAGGATTGCAATTGAAAAGCAGGATTGACCACTACTTAGAAAAGTTCGCAAACAAAAAGTCTAAATTTTCGATGAACGACAGCTCTTTAAGAGCTATTCTTGAATCTTTATGCCTCCTCTTTCACGACGGTATTAACTTGGGATTGGGAAGTCATAATATCCTTGTGATCGCCTCGGAGCTGTTACACTTACAAAAAAACTGATTGGACAGGTATACGCCTAGGTCTTTTTGAGGAGATTGAGGCTCATCTTCATCCTCAAACTCAGCTACAAGTAATGGAAACACTAGACAAAGAAGCGGAGGAGGCCGGCATACAGCTTATCTTTACTACACATAGTCCAAATATTGCGTCAAAGGTGCGGCTGCGAAGTTTGATTGTATGTCAAGACTCAAATGCTTTTTCTTTGGGAGAGGGAAATACTAAGCTTAGAAACACAGACTATTTTTTTCTCGAAAGATTCCTTGATGTCACAAAGGCCAATCTTTTCTTTGCTTCTGGGATAATATTAGTTGAGGGTTGGGCCGAAGAACAAATTATTCCCGCATTGGCAAGAAAAATAGGGATTGACCTAACAAAAGCAGGAGTGTCTGTGGTTACAGTTGGGAGCACAGCTTTTCTACGTTATAGCAAAATTCTTTTGCGAAATCATGAGCCATACCTGAATACACGCGTATCCGTAATAAATGATGTGGATGTAAAACCATTTGAAGCCTCACCAACCCGGAAAGAGCGACTGCCCGAAGGTGGATTTCGAGTAATACAGTTAACCGCCGAAGAAATCGAAAGAAAACGAATAGAAGAAGTTCAAACAAAAACCGAAAAATTTACTGAACAGAATATAAGAGGGTTTATTTCCCCGTACTGGACCCTTGAATATTGTATTGCCCGATCTGCGAAACTGCGAAAACTATTTTATAAAGCTGTTTTAATGGCATTAAGAGAAGAAAAGGAAGACGATGGCGTAGCTGATCTAGACGGATATACTGGTGCAATTGATAGAATTGATGAACATTTTAATAATTGGGAAGAGTCGGAGTTAGATATTGCTTATGCAATCATGAACCATATTTTAACTGGCGAGAATAACATCGAGGTAGCTGAAAAAAAGATTTCAAAGGCAGTTATTGCTCAGAACTTTGCTAAATGCCTGAATGAAGATAATTTGATTCAGGAACTTGATACCGAAGGTTCGATTAAATATCTATTAGACGCAATACGCTATGCAGCCAATATCGGATGAGGAGATAGTAATGGCCGAAAATATATTACTGCCTGCAGGGGCTCATTTCGACGATGAGCGGAGAAACTTTATTCGCAATCTGGTAACAAGCGATTTACAGGCAGTTCCGGGCTCAGGAAAAACCACTGTTCTACTTGCTAAGTTATTAATCTTGGACAAGAGAATGCCATTTGAAAATGGCAAAGGCCTCGTAGTAATTTCTCATACCAATATTGCTGTTGATGAAATAAAAAATAGGTTAAAGCGGCACTGTACTAAGATATTTAACTATCCCAATTTTATCGGTACCATACAATCATTTGTAGATGAGTTTCTCGCGATACCTTACTATGTGCGGATGTACGGCCACAAACCGATACGAATTGACAATGAAATCTATGACGAGAAAGCCTCCCGATTTGCATTGCCACTCGGAACACGTAATTGGCTCGACCGGCAACATAATGGAGACGAAATCAAACGCGAGCTTCGCTTCACCGAAAATGACGAGCTTGTAAAGGGTCTGTTTGGGAGACCGGACGACTTTCCAGTTGGGAATGCGACCCCTACCTATGCTAATTTACGATCGATGAAATCTAACCTTTTTAGCAGAGGATATTTGCATTTTGATGATGCCTATTACCTCGCTAAGAAATATTTACGCGAGTTTCCACAAATAGTAACATTGCTTAAAAATCGATTTAAGTTCGTTTTTGTTGATGAAATGCAGGACATGGAGGCGCACCAATTTGAACTTCTAGAACGAGTATTTTATTCGGACAATAATCAGCCGATTTATCAACGAATTGGCGATGTAAATCAGTCTATATATTCAGGTTCAGGAAGGGGTGCTGTAGATTGGGTTGCGCGCGAAAATTCATTAACAATAAGAGGCAGTCACAGGCTTTCTCCACAGGTCGCAAATATAGTGCGGCCATTCGGTGTCCACACCGACACTGAAATTGTAGGTCATTTTAATTCTGTACTTCCACCACACTTATTGGTATTTGATGCTAATAGGCAAGATTCGGTACTACCAACATTTGGCCGATTGGTAAGACAATACCAAGATGATGAAACTTTGCCCAGTAGATTTACGCATCCAATTAAAGCCATAGCATGGGTTGCAAAGCCTGCTGAGGGCGGTAATTTGTTTTTTGCCACACTACTTTCCACAATACAACAGAGAATTGAAAGTTGGTAAAATTGATCACAGTAATCTTCTAAGTTATTTTTCATTTTACGATAGAAGTCAGACCACATTTAACGGCGTTCGTGTGAGTATTTTTGAACGGAATTTTGAAAGCAATGCGCTTTGAAGGAGTTTTGGATGGCACACGAGACTATACAATTAGTTCCTTTTTGTCGATGCTAAAGCGTCACAATCGACAAGCATCTGACGAATTTAAACTTAACTTGTATCGCTGGTGTTTATTAATATTAAAGGGGCGAATACACGATGCACATCTTGCTGCACGAGTATTTTTGCCCAATTTTATTCTTTCGATAAGTGGACAAGCTGAAATAACCGAAGATTGCAGAACCTTTATAGATTCTAATGTTTTAGGCTTGAACGAGCCCATTGAAAACAATGACCAGGTTCGAAACATATACAGTTACGAAGGGCTTTCAATAGAAATAGATACAGTCCATTCCGTAAAGGGTCAAACGCATGCTGCCACTCTTTACATGGAGACTTACTATAGGTCATATGAATCGCAAAAATGTATGGCACAACTACTTGGGACTTCTGCAACCGATTTGCGGGCTGTAGGGCCAAAGGAAGCTGCAAAATTGATGTATGTCGGTTTGTCTCGTGCAACGCACCTAGTTAGCTTGGCAATCTGTCGAGATAGGCTAGGTGACAACATTCCCGCCTTGGAAAGACGGGGATGGAGAGTAATATTCTGCAATTAGTCATTCTGACCGCAAAATTCCATGAGTAAATGCACTGGCTCGTTAAATCCTAAGCCTCACTGAAATATTGTATATTTTTACTAAATCTTCAAAGATTTGGTTCGACAGTTCCCCTGTCCACTCTACTAACGCAAGCGAGACGCTTGCGTTTTTTGTTGGGTCCAAGGGAGACCCTTGGACCAGTGAGAGAGGCTAAACTGCCACTTATCGAGTTCGGATCCCTTATCTTCCCTGCAAGGTCTTCACTATTTTTTTGCGTAGTCAAATAACTACATTTATATTTGTAGTCAAATAGCTACATTAATGAACCTGAGACGGGATGTTTTCCAGGCCATAGCAGACCCTACACGGCGGGCCATACTACTGCTGGTGGCCTCGCAGTCTATGACGGCGGGGGCCATAGCTGCCAACTTCGATACGGCACGGCCTACGGTATCAAAACATTTGCAGATACTTACCGAATGCGAGCTGCTGGAACAGGAGCAGCAGGGAAGGGAGATCTATTATCACTTTAATGCTAAGAAAATGAAAGAAGTAGCCGATTTCATAGAACCCTTCCGCCAGATGTGGGAGGAACGCTTTGACAAACTGGAAGCGATAATGAAGCGATATAAAAACAAATAGAGCATGGAACGCAAGACCAGGATACATGCCGAGGACGGCAAACAGGACCTGACCATGACCCGGGACTTTGAGCTGCCGGTGGCGCTGCTCTTCAGGGCGTATGCCGAGGCCGATATAGTGGAACAGTGGATGGGTACCAAAGTGCTGAAGCTGGAAAGCAGGCGGCACGGCAGCTATCAATACGAGACCACCGACCCACGGGGCAACAAGCACAATTTCAGCGGGGTGATACATGAGTTCGTACCCAATGAGCGTATAGTAAGGACATTTGAAATGGAGGGTACGCCATTTGGGGTGCAGTTGGAGTTCTACGCGTTCGAGCCGGTGACGGAAGATAGCAGCAGGCTGAGGATGCATGTGGTATACCGGTCGGTAGCAGAGCGCGACCAGATATTGCAGCTACCCTTTGCCCAGGGTATAAACATGGCGCATAACAGGATACAGGATATTTTGACCAAACTAAAAAATGATACACTATGACAAAAAGAAACAAGATCATTTATTGGATAGCCACCGTGTGGATGTCGCTGGGTATGGTATCGAGCGGTATAGTGCAGCTACTGGGTGTGAAGGAAGAGGTACAGCTTTTTACCCACCTTGGGTACCCCCTGTACCTGATGACCATAATAGGCGTATGGAAGATGCTGGGAGTGATAGTAGTGCTGATGCCCAGGCTGCCACTGCTGAAAGAATGGGCCTATGCGGGTTTTTTCTTCACCATGTCTGGCGCATTCTTTTCGCACCTGATAGTGGGTGGTCCGGCAAGCGAGATATTTCCCTCGGTACTACTGATGGCACTTATAGCTACATCGTGGTACTTTAGGCCGGCAGACAAAAAAATGGTGCAGGCCGCACGGTAGTGTATCCATAACTTTATAGGAAACTGAACGAGTTGATATGAATGCCAAGGTGAATTTCTTCTTCGACAAGGCCACGCAATGGCAGGAAGAACTAAGAGCGCTGAGAAAGATAGCGCTGGATAGCGGGCTGGAGGAAGAACTGAAATGGGGCTGCCCCTGCTACACCCGGCAGAAGGGCAATGTAGTGCTGATACACGCTTTCAAAGAGTATTGTGCGCTGCTGTTCTTCAAAGGTGCCCTTATGCCCGATCCTGATGGCATACTGATACAACAGACAAAGAATGTACAGGCCGCGCGGCAGATGCGTTTTACCAATGTAAAAGAGATAAAGAAGCTGGCGCCCGCGATAAAGGAATATATACGCGAGGCCATAAAAGTGGAGCAGGCAGGCCTGAAGGTAGCACTGAAGAAGACAGCGGAATTCGATATGCCGGAGGAACTGCAGCGCGAGCTGGATAAGGATGCGGATCTTAAAGCTGCCTTCCATGCATTGACCCCGGGACGGCAGCGGGCATATATGCTCCACATCTCATCGGGCAAGCAGGTAAAGACACGGGAGGCCAGGGTGCAGAAGTACATACCGCACATACTGGATGGGAAGGGGATGGATGATGAATGAATGATGAATTATGAATTATGAATTATGAATTGGTGATGAGTGACAGGATACACTCAGTTAAAATAGAACAAGATGAAAAAGCTAACACAGGAGCAGAAAGAACAACTGCTGCGAACATTAAAAGCACGTTTTGAGAAGAACGTGGGCCGCCATAAAGGCATTGCATGGGCCAAGGTGCAGGAACGACTGGAGGCGAATGAAAGAAAAATGTGGGCGCTGAGCGAGATGGAAGAGACAGGTGGTGAACCCGATGTGGTAGGGTATGACAAGAAGACGGGCGAGTATGTATTTTATGACTGCGCAGCTGAGAGCCCAAAGGGCCGCAGAAGCCTATGCTATGACCGCGATGCCCTGAATGCACGCAAAGAACACAAGCCGAAGGACAGCGCTATGGACATGGCATATGATATGGGTATAGAAATGCTGACAGAGGAAGAATACAGGAAGCTGCAGGAATTGGGCGAGTTCGATATGAAGACATCGAGCTGGGTGGTGACGCCCGATGCCATAAGGGAGCTGGGCGGAGCGCTCTTCTGCGACCGCAGGTACGATACTGTTTTTCTCTACCACAATGGCGCAGAGTCTTACTATGCTGCGCGTGGGTTCAGGGGTAGTTTGACGGTATAGTGGGTAAGCGGGAGTAGTGCGAATGAAACAGATGTACTGCTATCTTACTTATATTTGACCGAACACTGTACCTATGGAATACACGAAGCAAATAGCGAAGCACCTGAGGGATGTACACTTTGGTGGCAACTGGACCTGTGTGAACCTGAAGGCCGTGCTGGACGGTGTGACCTGGCAGCAGGCCACCACGAAGGTGCATTCATTCAATACCATAGCCACGCTGGTGTTCCATATTAACTACTATGTAGAGGCCATACTGGGTGTACTGCATGGACGGATGCTGGAGGCCAAGGATGAATACAGCTTTGCGCACCCGCCCATAGCATCGGCAGCGGACTGGCAAAAAATGCTGGACAAGACATGGAATGAGGCCGAGACGCTGGCCGCCATGATAGAGCAATTGCCCGATAGCAGGCTGGAAGAGATATTCGTGCAGGAGAAGTACGGAATTTACCTGCGCAACCTGCTGGGGCTGGTAGAGCATACGCACTACCACCTGGGCCAGATAACGCTGATAAAAAAGATACTGAACGAGGAGGCGCAATGATGATAGGTACCTTCGTTCAGACACCATTGATAGGAACAATATTTTGACCCCCTGATACCACCCATATGAGATGTGTGAAAAGGCCGTCGGCCCTTCGGTCCACAATGCTGGCGATGTTATTTGCTGTAGTATCGCCGGTATATACCAAGGCACAGCACCATGAGCACAAGATGGTGAGGCAGGGTACCGATACCACAGGCCTGCTGCGGCTGGCGCGTAGCATAAAGGCGGTGAATACCGACCTGTTCGAAGCGGGAGCCTATAAGGGGAAGAACGGACATGTGATACAGTATCGCCTGTTGCGGCCGCAGGGCGATAAGAGTAAGAAATACCCGCTGGTAGTTGTGCTGCATGGGTCGGGCGCAGTGGGCAATGACAACAGGAAGCACATGGGAGTTATGGCCAATATGTGGGCAACTCCCGAAGTGCGGCAGAAATACCCTGCCTATGTGTTGGCACCCCAGTTCCTCTCACGGTCATCGAATTACGCGATGAATAAGCAACGTGGTGTACTTGCTTCGGCCGGGCAAGCATGCATGCAGCCATTGCTGAATTTACTTGATTCTTTAAAGCGCCTGCCGGGGATAGATGACAGGCGTATATACCTGGTAGGTTATTCTATGGGTGGCTCTACTACTATGAATATCCTGTCGCAGTGGCCGGAGCTTTTTGCGGCGGCAGTACCTATATCGTGTATTCCCCAGTTCGATAATATGGAGACGCTGCGGCATATACCCATATGGCTGATACACGGCAATGCCGATGATGTGAACAATATAGCCAGCGACAGGCAGTTCTATAAAGAGATGGGAGATAAGAGCCTTACCACCATGTGGGAGTTCGACAAGGCGGGGCATGAAGATATCTTCACTACATCGGTAATAGGAGAATACCTGCCGCAGTGGTTGTTCCAGTGGGAGAAGCCCCTCCCGGCCTCCCCCAAGGGGAGGTGACATAAGGTAGGCCGGTCAGTTTCTTTTATATACCTGGTGGTCGTCGTAGATGTTCTGCAGCAATGAGTAGGCCGCCATAGATGGAGGCAATGGCTCGTCGGTACGTTTTATGTAGTACTCTTCGGTACCGGTGGCGCACCGGCTGGCCTTATACCCCAGCCGATGGCAATGGTAGTAGCAATAGAAACTTTCTTCGGAGAAAGCTATGGTGCTGCCTGCGGGTATGATGCCCAGATCGCGGGTGATGCCGTTGTGTATGCCGTTCACATCATTTCCATACAGGCCGAAGTTGACATTGTTGCGGTCGTAGCGAAGTTCGTATATGCTAAAGGATAGCATGGGGATCGCAAAGAGCAATATCATCACCGTCATTCGTATACGCCGCGCATAGGTACTGATGATACCTGCCATTACGAAGCATGTATATGCCACGATACCCATGCTGATACTGAACTGCACTATCAGTGTGCGGTGGAAGGGAGTATGCCTCACCAGCAGGCTCACTACCAGGTAGCCTGCCCATATGGCCACATAAAAGCCGGTGACCAGGCGGTCCATCTTTCTGCCTGTGAACAGCAGCAATAATGGCATGGCAAATAGTATATAGCTAAGTATGCTACCCTCTGCTGCCAGGCCGGAGAAGCAGTGGCTGATGAAATTTTTGCCCAGCCCTGCGAATTGGGGCAGGAAGGCAGACATGTGTGCAGGGCGCACATACTTGTTTCCGGTAAGGGCGGCCTTGCCCGAGAAGCAGAGCGCAGGCAGGTAGAACAGGAAGACACAAGCCAGTGTGGCCGCCTGGTACCGCATGTAGCGCAGGGCCATGTGCCTGTTCCATAGCAGGTAGGGCGCTACGAAAAGTAACTGCGCCATGTAGCAATAGGACCATGACGGTATAAGGGCATAACCGGCAAGGTTTGCAAGTGCATTGATGCGCATATAGGTGCCGCGCTGGCGCTGTACGAAGGCATACAGCGAAGCGAATGCCAGCCAGCCACACAGCAACTGGCATTCGTAGCCGCGGGCCTGCGCGCTCATGCCCCATGTGGCGAACTGGAACATGATGCAAAGAGTGGCTATGAATGCAAATGGACGGCTGTTCATAAGTCCGTATAGCCAGCGGAAGCAGGTGAGCGATATACCCACATATGCCAGTAGCGACAGCACGCGCCCTGTGCCTACCAGGTGTTGATGCCAGCCAAAGAGCAGGCCGTTCAGTACATTGAACAGGATATGGTTGTTGGGCAGCATATAGTAGGATAGGGTGCGGAAAGGGTGCATAGCTGACGCATTCACGGCCGAGAATATCTCGTCATAGGCGGGAGGCATCATTTGCCACTGCCACAGGCCTGCTGCCAGCGCTATGGCGGTAATGCCACAATACCAACCCCAGCCGGAGAGGTCTATGCGTATCTGCTGTGTCGGCATAGAACGGGTGCGCCTCCAGCGTACTACTGTGTATACTATACCAAGGATAGATAGGATAGTGCCTGCTATAGCCAAAGCATTGCCTGTGGCTTTTACCGCAGGTGTGAAGAAGCGGCTTGTCCAACTGGCGCTATTGTAGAAGCAATTACCAAGGGCGAGATACCAGCGGGCCAATTCCTCGTACCCGGAAAGCAGGTAGAATAGGCAGAACCCGGTAGCGGATAGGAGTAGCAGAATGGCCACAACATAGGCACAACTTGTAAGCACCCGGCCGGATGCTATGGTGATACCTTTCCCGTTACCCGGATGTGTGGCAGACGACCTCATGTGGCGTGAAGATCATACTTTTTGTTCAATAAGGCTGCGAGATAAGGTCATATGCCGCGTATCCTTCTGACGAAAGTACGCAGTGCATTGGCATCCCATTTTGCGAAGCGGCCACGCTGCACCACCAGCTCATTGGCATGTGGTAGTTGAGGGTAGTAGTAGAAAACACAACTGGGCGTACTATCGGCCCAGCCTATCACCTCGCCAAAACGAAGGTCGTTGAAGATGAGGGTGTCGTGTACCAGTTGTGCAGTATAGAAGCCCTGTGAGAACCGTTTCAGGCGTTCTATGTCATCAGTGGCGGTGGCGGCGTTCAGCAGGGATGCATTGGCGCATGAATAGCGGAACCGCATGTCTCCCCTGCTATCAAGGATGGAGCGGTACCCGATGTAGAAACCCGAATCGGCCTTGGCCACTACATACCACAGCAGGTTATTGAGCGGGGTAGGCGTGCTGAAGTAGCCTTCGGGTGTGATGCCATTGCGCACCAGTTCTTTTTTGCAGTGGCTATCTACTATTTGCTTTGCGGCCACGCCCCACAGCAGGTATATGCTGCTAAGGGTGAGCGCTGTGCCTGCCCATGCCCGGCGGCGGGTATGGGTATTCTTCCTGATGGTCAGCAGTATCATGGCTATGGCGGGCCAGAGGGTAAAGAGGGGATCGGCCACGAACATGGTATTGAACGATACCCTGTAGTGGCTGAAGGGCTCGAACCAGCCGGTACCATATGCATTGAAGGCATCGAGAAAGATGTGCGTGAGCATTTGCGAGCCCCATAGCAGCAGCCATCGGCCGAAGGTCATGCCCGCGGTCTTGAACAGCCGCATACTGGCAAGCGACAGCAATGGCGCTACAATGGCCGTGAACAATAGAGAATGGGTGAACCCCCTGTGAGCGAGGAGGTCGGAGGTGAGGGGCATGAAGAAGGAGGTGACGAAATCTATATCGGGCAGGCTGTTGGCTATGGCGCCTATCACGAGCGCTTTTTTGCCTAATCGTTTACCTGCCAGCAACTCGCCGGCGCAGGCCCCCAGTACTATGTGCGTAAGCGAATCCATACCCTGCCTCAAAATTAAAAAGTAAAATGCCAGCAGAATGATAAAATGCGCTGCAGGGAGCATATAGAATTCCCCCGGTATATCACACTATTTTCGAAGACATATATGGTGTTCGATATGTAATATCGTTGTACTTTTACCGCCTTGTAAAAATAAATGATAAATTATATGCAACTGAAAAGCAAGTTGATCGCAGGTATCGCCGTTCTGGCGATGGCATCCTGCGGACAAAAAGGTGAGGAGGCAGGTACCGCCGCCGCTCCATCTCGCAAACTGCTGGATCCGGCCAATATGGATACCACTGTGGCACCGGGAGAGAACTTCTTTATGTATGCCAATGGCGCATGGCTGAAGAACAACCCTATACCCGAGTCGAAAACGCGCTGGGGCAGCTTTAACGAGCTGGACGAGAACAATAACGAGGTACTGCACAAGCTGCTGGACTCTGCTGCCGGCGTAAAAGGCGCTGCAAAGGGTAGTGCAGCGCAGATGGTGGGCGACTTCTACCGTACGGGTATGGATAGCATGGCCATAGAAGAGGCAGGCCTTACCCCGCTGAACGGTATAATGAGGCGCATAGACGCTATAAGCGACCCGAATGCGCTGCTGGCAGAGGTAGCCCTGATGCATACACAGGGCATAGGCCAGGTGTTCGGCTTCGGGGTATCGCCCGATGATAAGAACGTTACGAGCCAGATATGCCAGTTCGGCCAGGGTGGCCTGGGTATGCCCGGCAAGGAGTACTACTTTGACAAGGACGAGCGCACTACCGCCATACGCAACGCCTACCAGGAGTATATAGTGAAAATGCTGACGCTGATGGGGCAGGATGCTACCACGGCCAAAAAGAACGGCGCCGATATATACAAGCTGGAGCTGGCACTGGCAGGTGCATCTATGACGCGTGTGGATATGCGCGACCCATATAAGCTGTACAACAAGTTCAGCATAGACGGCATCAACAAGCTGACCCCCGGTATAGAGTGGAAGGGCCTGCTGCAGAACCTGAAGGTGACCGGACAGGACTCTATAATAGTAGGTATGCCTGCATTCTTCGTACAACTGTCGAAGCAACTGAAGGCTACCGCGCTGGAAACATGGAAAGTATACCTGAAGTACCATACGGTGAACGATATGGCCTCTTTCCTGAGCGCCCAGTTCGATACTACCCGTTTTGCGTTCTACGGCCGCAGCATGCGTGGCCAGAAGGCACAGGAAGTACGCTGGAAGCGTGTACTGCAACTGGTAGATGGCAGCATAGGCGAACTGCTGGGCCAGATGTATGTGGACCGCACCTTCAAACCAGAGGCCAAGAAGCGCATGCTGGAGCTGGTGGGTAACCTGCAGCAGACCTATGCAGAGCGCATACAGCGCCTGGACTGGATGAGCAACGAGACCAAGCAGAAGGCCATGGTGAAGCTGAACGGCTTTATGAAGAAGATAGGATATCCTGATAAGTGGAAGGATTATAGCGCATTATCCATAAATGGTAATGACTATGTGGCAAATATCATCGCATCGTCTCAGTGGGGATATAACTATAATATATCGCGGCTGGGCAAACCAGTGGACAGGACCGAATGGCAGATGACCCCTCCTACAGTGAACGCATACTACAACCCTGCCTTCAACGAGATAGTGTTCCCTGCGGGCATACTGCAGTATCCTTTCTTTGACGAGAATGCCGATGATGCAGTGAACTATGGTGGTATAGGTGGCGTGATAGGCCATGAAATGACCCATGGCTTTGACGACCAGGGCCGTCTTTACAATGCCGATGGCAACCTGAGCAACTGGTGGACATCGGAAGACTCGACCAACTTTACTACCAAGGCCAATGTGGTAGTGACCATGTATGGCAATATAGCCGCGCTGGACAGCACCCACATAAACGGGCAGCTGACAGAGGGCGAGAACCTTGCCGACCTGGGTGGCATCAGTATAGCTTATGAGGCCTTCAAGAAGACCAAACAGGGCCAGGGCAATGAGAAAATAGACGGCCTTACCCCCGACCAGCGCTTCTTCCTGAGCTGGGCACAGGTATGGCGTGCCAATACAAGGCCCGAAGAAATGGCCCAGAGGCTGAAAACAGACCCTCACTCGCCCAACGAGTTCAGGTGCAATGTGCCTGTAAGCAATATGGAGGCTTGGTACAAGGCGTTCAATGTAAAGCCGGGCGACAAAATGTACCGTGCTGAGAACGAGCGTGCTATGGTGTGGTAATAGTTACCGCCGCTATAAAGGTAATATATGAACGGCCGGTGGTCTTACGAAGAACGCCGGCCGTTCTTCTTTTTAAATGAAGAAATAATATATTTATTCCATAGCCAACCCAGAATGAAAAGTATGCTGTCTATGTTACCGGATATGCCCACCATGTTCTCTGTTTTTTACGAGAATATTATGATTTGATAGTGATAAACATTATTTTTAGATCAGTAAATCGTTAAATGCATATGAAAAAACATTTGCTACGCATCTTGACCATAGGTTTCGTACTGGCTCTTACAAATTCGGCTTACGCACAGATAGTGGGTACCAACTGCTTTGTACAGGGTACATTCCTGGATATTGGGATGAACAGGAACGCTTCTTTTGGTGCATGTAATGGCAATGGCGCTATCCCGGGCTCTTACCATAGGCACAGTACTGCAGGCGCTCCACCAACGGGTACCAACCTGGCCGAGACATACGATTATGGTCATGACGGCTGGGCTACAGGTGCACCTGTGTTCATGGGTGATTATACTTATCCCGGTTCTCCGTTCGAGGGTTGGGAGATACAGATAGGTACTGCCCGCTCACAGGCGTTCCAGAACTGCGGTGGTACTTTTACCAACGTAGGCGGTGCAACTATGACCGGTAACCATACCGCATATTCAAGTGCAGGTGGTGTGGCCCTGGGTGTATGGGACGGTACCTTTACCAGCGGTGGCGGCAACCTGGCCATACGCCAGACCACCAGCGTGGACCTGGGCGGCTCTGCTGTGATAGTGACCACTGTACTGCGCAATACCGGCGCAGCAGCTACAGGCCCTGTATATTATATGCGTTCCTGCGACCCCGATAACGACCAGACATGGCCCGGCGGCGGCTTCTGGACCACCAACCAGATAGTACACCAGAACGAAGATGCCCGTCACAGGGTGCTGGTATCATCGCGCGGTGCTACAGGTACAGCTTCTTACATGTCTCTGGGTACCAAAGACTGCCGTGCAAGGTGCGGTATATATGGCGGCTGGCCTATGCCATCAGGTGCAGACCTGGCCAGTGTATGGGCAGGCACCTATGGCGGTGGTACTTACGGCCCTGTAGGTGCTACATCGGATGGTGACATAGCGATAGAACTGACCTACAACCTGGGCTCTATACCTGCAGGTGACAGCACAGTGCTTTCTTACGCCTACATATTCAATGGCAATCTGGGTATAGACAGCGCATTCCCCGATCCGCAGATAGTGGTGAACGGCGTTCCCAAAATATCATGGGCTCCTCCTACTCCCAACTATGATACTTTCGACTTCTGCCAGTTTCCCGGCCTCACTTCCATCAACGTAGACCTGCTGAATGCGGATACAAGGAGCTGGAGCTGGAGCAAGTGGACATGGTCTCCCGGCACAGGTCTTTCGGCTACTACAGGTACGCATGTTACCATATCGGCCGGTGGTCTGCCTCCTATGATCACCTACACCATCACAGGTACGGATAGCGCTACGGGTATGTATTCATGTCATAACAAGGTGTTCTACCTTACCATACTCACCTGTAATTCTGCTACCAGCAATAACCCCTGCCTTGGTGATACCATATTCCTGAACGCACCGGGCGATTCGCTGGGCGCTACATACCAGTGGTATGGCCCTGCACCGTTCACTACCGTATTCGCTACTACGCAGTCGCACACTATACTAGGTGCTACTCCGGCACACTCTGGCGTGTACACTGTGATAAAGACGGTGGGAGGCGTACCCGATACATCTACCACTACAGTGCAGGTATACCTGCCCGCAGACCCAACTGTAGCAAGCAACCAACCGGATTGCGCACCTATAGTAGACCCGCTGACACTATCGGTATCGACAGACTCTGTGGTGAACGCATGGTCTTGGTCGGGCCCGGGAGGATTCACCTCAACGTTACCAAATCCGGCTGTCAGTCCGTTCGACTCGTCGCTGCAGGGATACTATGCTGTAACTGTGACCACTACCCATGGTTGTAAGAGCTCTGACTCGGTGCTTGTAAAACCCGGCCCTGTTGCCGACTTCGACTTCGTAAGGCATCCCGGCTGTCCGAATGACACGGTATTCGTTGACAATACATCGGTACATGGCGCTACATTCGAATGGTCGTTCGGTGATGGCAGCAAGAGTTTCGACAAAGAGCCCGGCATGCATGTCTACAACCCGAACAATGGGGTGCATACAGTAACGCTTACGGCTACCAGCTCTAACGGCTGTAAGAGCACTCATACCGAGGTAGTGGACATGACCCATACTGTAACTGCCGACTTCGACTTTGTGGATGATACGATATGTAACGGTACGCCCCTGGCTATAACAGACCTGTCATCGTCTACCAATAGCAGTGCTCCTGCCGGTCTGTCTAGCCATATGTGGACATATGAAGGCGGACATACAGATAATACGAACGGCAGCCCTGCTACCTATACCTTTGCCAGCGAGGGTGTATATGATGTGACACTGGATGTTGTGGACCTTATAGGTTGTCCCGCATCGGTTACCAAAACTGCCTATGTGCTGCAGCCGTACATACACTCTATAAAGGATAGCTCGTTCTGCCTGTCTATGCCAATGCCACTGTGGCTTGATATACGCAGTGAGACAGTAGATCCCGGGTATGACTATGACTATGTATGGACACCGGCTATAGGCCTGAGCTCATCGACAATAAAAGAACCTGTGTTCGATGCTGTAGGTAGCTTCACCTATACCATCACGGCTACTATGCAGCATGAGGGTTGCGTGGCTACACATGTGATGACCCTGAACTCTACACTGCCCAAGCAGATACTGAACGTGACAGATGACACGAAGATCTACTACGGCCAGAGCGTACAGCTGAATGCAGAGAATACACTGTTCTACCAGTGGGCGCCTAACGATGGCAGCCTCACCAACCCGAACATCAACAACCCTGTAGCTACGCCTACCGTTACTACCACATACACGGTATATGGTATGGACTTCTACGGCTGCCGCGATACAGCATATGTAACGGTAATAGTAGATAGCTCGCAGACAGAATTCATACCAAGCGGCTTTACGCCGAACGGCGATGGCCTGAACGATGTGTTCCGTCCTGTAGGTTCCATATATCATACAATGGTAGAGATGAGGGTGTACAACCGCTGGGGACAACAGGTGTTCTACACCAACAACAAAGAACTGTCTTGGGATGGTACTTTCGAAGGCAAGCCATGTGACATAGGCACTTATCACTACTCGATAATAGTAGCCCGTCCCGGTCACGATCATAACCAGGTAATAAAAGGAGAAGTGACACTAATAAGATAGTGTACCGATATACTTGAAGTGACAGGCCCTGTACTATACAGGGCCTGTTCTTTAGATGTAGGGAAAAATGTAAATGACCTGTTAATTGTTGGTTAAATCAAAAAAGTTAATTAAATTTGTGACGTTCTCTATTTGGCAGATAGTATCTACATGAAGAGATAAGATATTCAAACTCATTTTTAAGAGTTTCGTTTCAACAAGGGGTAAGGTTCTTTTTTTTCAAATCAAGGGCCGAAATGAAAAAAAGAGCGTGGTAAAACACGCTCTTTTTATTTTGAATACTGTGCTGCGTACAATTGATACACAGTAAGTTGTGGACGTATGCAGGTAGCCTTTGTGACCAGTGATGTGCAAGGCGCTGTGGTATGGGCCACTCTTTTTATGTATACATTTCGGGCTTACATTTGATGTATGGATAACACGCCTCAGCAGGTGCTGAACACAATGCTTGATAAAGATCGGTTCAGCGAATGGCTTGGCATCATTGTTGATGAGTATAAAGAAGGGTATTGCCGCCTGCACTTTGTGATACGGCAGGAGATGCTGAACGGTTTTGGTATAGCGCATGGCGGTATCCTGTTCTCGGCTGCCGACAGCGCCTTTGCCTTTGCATGCAACTCGCATGGCAGACTCAGTGTGGCGCTGGATGTGAGCATCAGTTTTGTGCGTACCGCCACGGCGGACGAGGTGATGACGGTAGAGGCCAGAGAGATACACAATGGCAACAGAACAGGCTTCTATGACATCACTGTTGTAAATGAGCGGCAAGAAGTAGTGGCACTGTTCAAAGGCACGGCCTACCGCACCGGGAAAATGGTATGTGATGATAGCCCGGCCACATAATGAGGCAGAGTATAAAAAAATCATAAGCATCAGGTAAGGAGATGGCAAGGAAGATAATATTGGCTGTTTTGGCGCTGGTACTGATCGGTGTAGGTACAGGTATATATTTGTGGTACAAACCACATGCTACCGTAGATAATAAAAAGGGTATAGAAGTGACGGCACAGGCACTGGCGCAGGCATATACGAACAATGAAGCACAGGCCAACACACTGTACCTGAACAAAGTAATAGAAGTGACCGGCAGTGTAACGGAAACAGAGCAGAACCAGGATGGCGGCCTGATGGTGATACTGGACAATGACGTACAATGTGCCCTGCGCGAAAAGGGTATACAGACAAGCAAGGGCCAGACGCTGACGATAAAGGGGTTCTGCTCGGGCAATGGTATGCTGGGCGTGTCGCTGACCGATTGCATCATAAAAGAATAGAAGAGCGTATCTAAAAAACACTTCGATAGATGAGGAAGATACTGGCAGTAGCGGCAATAGCTATGATAGCAACAGGCTGCTATAACGACAAGTATGAAGAACTATACCCGAAGGGTACGGTGGTATGCGATACGACCACTGTTGCCTTTGCCGGGGATATAAAGCCGATACTCGATAGCAAATGTAATACCTCGGGTTGCCATGATGCGGCGACCGCATCGGGTGGATATAACTTCACCACACATGCGGGCGTGCAGCCGGCAATGCTGAACGGTCGTATACTGGGCAGCGTGAAGTGGATGTCGGGCTTTTCGGCCATGCCAAAGGACCTGCCCAAATTATCGCAATGCGAGATAGATAAAATGACCCGCTGGATGAACCAGGGCGCACTTAATAACTGATACCCATCAATGGACATAAACAGCAAGACCATGAAAAGAATAATGCTAATAGCATGCCTGCTGGCAGGCGTCGGCACAGCTACCAGGGCACAGGTGTATATGGCCCGTACAGCCCATGTATCGTTCAACGCTACGGCTGCAGGATCGCCGGAGAAGATAGAGGCAGTGAACAATGAGGTAGCCAGCAAGCTGGATAAGGCTACAGGCAGGCTGGGTTTCCAGGTGCCGGTGAAGAGCTTCAAATTCGAGCGTGCGCTGATGCAGGAGCACTTCAATGAGAACTACATGGAGAGCGACAAATACCCGAGGGCGGAGTTCGACGGTATGGTGAGCAATATAGCAGATGTGAACACCAACAATGATGGTACATACAATGTGAAGGTAAGCGGGAAACTGACCATACACGGTGTGACGAAGGAGGTGAGTGTGCCCGGCACAGTGACCGTAAAGAGAGGGCAGCTGGTAATGAGCGCGAAATTCAATGTAAGACTGGCAGACCATAAGATAAACGTACCCTCGGTAGTGGCCGACAAGGTAGCCAAGGAAGCCGTAGTGACGATAGAGAGCGCCCTGAACGTGGTGCGTAAGTGACCAGGAGATACAAGCATGTATGAGACCGGCCGGCAGCCATCCGGCAAAATAATAACTACACTCAAAACACATTATGCGTAAAGCATCTATACTTTCTGTTGCACTGCTGTGTACCTATGTTACATCGTTCGGCCAGGGCGGTTTTATGGACGACATGAACGACAGTGCCGCAACGAAGAAGAAAGAACCTGTAACAGCCACCTTCAAGGCCACACGCATCATAAACAGCAGTACGGTAGAGAACCTGGCACATGGTGTGCTGGACTTCAGGATACTGCACCGCTTCGGGCGGGTAAGCGATGGCATGGAGAACTTCTTTGGGATAGACAACGCCACCACCCGCATAGGGCTGGACTATGGTGTGACCCGCTGGCTGATGGTGGGTATAGGCCACAATACGCTGGGCAAAACGAATGACGGTTTTCTGAAAGTAAAACTGCTGTCGCAGAAAGCGGAAGGTATGCCCATATCGCTTTCTTATATGGCCGGTATGGGGCTGCGTGGCGATAAGGCGCCTGCACTGCCGCCCGGAATGGATTTCCTGTTCACTAACCGTATGGGTTTTGTACACCAGGTGCTGATAGCGCGCAAGTTCAACAGCAAGTTGTCGCTGCAGCTAATGCCCGGCGTGGTGCATATGAACCTTGTGGACAGCTCTAAAGACGATAATACCATGTTCTCTGTAGGTGTGGGCGGTCGTTACAAGGTAAGCAGGCGAGTGGCCATAACCGCCGAATACTATTACCGCATCAACAATGCCGATATGCTGGCAGCAGGCGCCACAACATACAATAGCTTATCGGTAGGGGCCGATATAGAGACGGGTGGGCATGTGTTCCAACTGTTCTTTACCAACTCTAACGGTATGACGGAGCGTGTGTTCATAAACCAGACCACAGATACCTGGACGAAGGGACACCTGCACTTCGGGTTCAATATCTCCAGGGTGTTCACGGTGGTGAGACCTAAGGAATTCAAGAAGGGCGCTGCCGATAAATGGTAGACCTTACAACTGTACATGGAACTGCTGTGCCCATAGCAGCACCGATATGCTGCGCCATATGTATAGTGCAGAAGGCACATCGAGCGTGCGGGCAGTGAGCCGCTGTACGAGTTCTGTATTCAATGCCGGTGTGAGCAATGTATTGGCGGCCATTTGTTCCTTTACCCATACTTCATCGCGATAGAGGGCATCTACCAGCGGTGTATAAAACCCTATCTTGTCGGTGCGATGGTACACCTCATCGGGCAGGTATTCTCTGCATGCCACGCGCAGCAGGTACTTGCGCATACCATGTTTCAGGAAGTCATCGGGGTGTATGGTAGCCAGGTATTCGGCTATGCGGTGGTCGAGGAAGGGCATACGGCCCTCTATGCTTCGCGACATGCCATTGCGGTCGTCGTAATGAACAAGGTGGGGCAAGGCTACACCGTACAGGCTTTCGCACCATACATCGTAGGGATTGCTGTAGTCGTAATGTGCTATAAGGCTGTCATCGGCTCTGGTCACCAGCTCTGGCCGTACCACCGCTCTGCGTTTGATGCGCGAACGGTTGCGGAGGTCGGCCTCCAGCCCGGGTGCGAATGCCTTCAGTATAGTACGCAGCATATAGGTGCGTCCCAGCTTCATCTTGTCCAGGTTCTCGCGGAACTTGCCCAGCCTTAGCGCACGCAGTTGCTGCAGCAGTATGGCCTGTGCCATGTTGTTGTAGCCGAAGAAAAGCTCATCGGCGCCCTGGCCGTTCAGTATCACCTTTATGCCGGCATCGGCGGCCATACCCATTAGAAAGCCATGCGCCATGATGGAGGGGTCGCCAAAGGGTTCTTCCTGTATACGCAGGAAGCGGGTAAGATCGTCCTTTACTACCAGCTGGCCCAGGTTGCGGCGATGAACAATGAAGTTGCCCTTCTTGTTCATATCTATCACCGCATTCACATACCGCGACTCGTCGTATTTACTACCCTCAGCCTGCGCAGTGAAGACATGTATGTCCTTGTCGGAATGTTTGGCCAGCACACCCGCTATGATAGAAGAATCTATGCCACCCGAGAGTGTGATGCCAATGGGTACATCGGCCAGTGTTTGCGACAGCACGCCCTCTACTATGCGGTCGTGCAGTTCTTTTTTAGCTATATCGTCGAAGGGGCGTTTGTCCTTAGCCGGTATATCGGGCAGGCGCCAGTATGTTTGTGCGTTCAGTTCGGGCTGGCCGGGCTTTACCCATGCATAGCTGCCTTGGGGAAAGTGGCGTATGTCGCGGAAGAAAGTATGTGCGCCGAGGTGGCCGTAATTGCCCATGGCCAGGTATTCTACCACGGCGGTGGCATCGCCAGGGGTGCGTTCGCCATCGTTGAGCAGCGGCTTCATTTCGCTGCTGATGAACCATGCGTCCTTTATGTGCCGTACATATACGGGTTTCTGCCCGTAGCGATCGCGGCTCACGAATGCCTGTTGCTGTTGCTTATCCCAAATAATGATGGCCCACATACCTACCATCTCATCCAGCATCTTGTGCTGCATGATGCGGAAGAGCTCTATGATGGTCTCAGTATCGGAATGGCCACGGAAGGGATGCTGCGGCAGAAAGCGTGTGCGCAGCTCGCGGTGGTTGTATATCTCTCCGTTGAAAACTATGGTGTAGCGTCCGCAGGAGGAGGTCATGGGCTGGTGCCCCAGCGGCGACAGCTCTATGATGGACAGCCTGCGGTGTATGAGCGCCACATGCTCGTCACTAAATACACCGCTGTCATCGGGCCCCCTGTGTATCATCAGGCGGTCTGCCCTATTGGCGAATGCCAGTCCTTCTTCCCTGCTGTTTCCTATATACCCGGCTATACCACACATAACTATTTCTAACTTTCGTCTTGGTGGCCGAAAGTAGTCGTTTGCGGGCTAACGGCCAAACTTATTAGCCCGATCCTATGTACTTTTGGCACCGGCCCGTGCCGTGAGACCAAACCAAGTATACGATATGAACAGGTTCCGATCTTTTGTTACATTATTTTTATTTTCTGCCGCCGCCAATGCGCAGCAACTGCGACCCGCATCATCGGCCACTATATACCACGAGATAGCGCAACTGCGCAACCTTACCAATGTGCTGTATGTGGCAGCGCACCCCGATGATGAGAACACACGCCTGCTGGCATACCTGGTGAACGACAGGCATATGCGCACCGCCTACCTGTCGCTGACGCGCGGTGATGGCGGGCAGAACCTGCTGGGCAGCGAGCAGGGCGCGGCACTAGGCCTCATACGCACGCACGAGCTGATAGAGGCGCGCAAGCTGGATGGTGCAGAGCAGTTCTTTACCCGTGCCGTGGATTTCGGGTTCTCCAAGACACATGAGGAGACCTTTCGGCACTGGAGGCAGGATGTGCTGACCGGCGATGCTGTGCAGGTGATACGCCGTTTTCGCCCCGATGTGGTGATATGCCGTTTCCCGCCCGATACTATGGCAGGCCATGGGCAGCATGCAGCATCGGCCATAATAGCCGAGCTGGCATACAAGGCCGCAGGCGATAAGAGCAAGTATCCCGAGCAACTGAGATATTATGGCGCATGGCAGCCAAAGCGATTGTTGTTCAATTCGTTCAAGTTCGGTACCAGGAGCACTATATCGGAAGACCAGTTCAAGCTGCAGGTAGGGCAGTATGTACCTGCGCTGGGTATGGGCGTGGGCGAGCTGGCAGGGCAGAGCCGCAGCATACACAAGAGCCAGGGCGCAGGCACACCATCGGTGCCGGGTGTGCAGACAGAATACTTCAAACTGGTAGCGGGTGATGCGTGTACTACTTCTCTTTTCGATGGTATAGACATCACCTGGGGACGTGTGGGCCGTGCCGATATAGGCGATGACCTGGCCAGGATAGAACAGCAGTTCAGCTTTCAGCGGCCCGAGGCCAGTATACCCGCACTGCTGGCCGTGCGCAAGAAGATAACACAGGTAAAGGACGAATACTGGCGTGGGCAGAAACTGCAGGAAATAGACAAGGCCATACTGCACTGCGCAGGCGTGATGGCAGAACTGACCACCAGGCAGCCACAGGCAGTAAGGGGCGAGACAGTGCCCTTTGCCATGCGTATGATAGCGCGTACAGCCGCATCGAACATAGTAGTGACCGGTATACAATGGGGCGGCAGCGATAGTACCATGAGCCTGCGCCTGGCGGGAGATACGCTCTATACCTTCGATCATAGTATCACTATCCCGGCCAATGCCCCTGTGACACAGCCCTACTGGATGGAGCGCGCCGGTACCGATGATGCACACTACTACATGCCTGCCGATACTGTGGCCGGCCTGCCCGAAACACCGAACCGGCTGTATGCTACAGTAAAACTGCAGGTGTCGGGAGAGGAGTTCAGTATACAGGTGCCACTATCGTACAAGAAGCTGGATCCAGTGAAGGGCGATGTGGTGGAGCAACTGCGCATAGTGCCCGATGGTACTGTGGCCTTCAGTAATGAGCTGCTGATAGCAGCGCCCGATGGCAGCGCTACCGGCGCTATACGCGTACATGCATACAACGATATAAAGAGCGCCTACCTGAGCGTGGTATCGGATGCCGTACCGGGAGCACTGATGGAACTGCAGGGGTTTTCGCTGCGCAAGGGAGCGGATACGCTGATACCCGTAAGGATAGCCGCACGCAAGGAACTGGCAGGCAAGGATCACCACCTGGTGCCTATGCTGGCCACGCCTAACTCTGCCACGCTGCACCTGGTACAGTACGATCACCTGCCGGCATTGCAATATTTCTCTAACCCTGTGGCCACAGTGCTGCAGCCCAGTTGGAAGTGTACCGCTAAGAAAATAGGCTATGTAGAGGGCGCAGGCGATAATATACCAACCATACTGCGCCAGGCAGGACTGGAAGTGGAGATACTGAAGGAGAGCGACTTTGCATCGGTACAGGGGCTTATGAAGTACGACGCCATAATAACAGGCATACGCGCTGCCAATGCCGAGAAACGAATGGCACAATGGCAACCCATGCTGCTGCAATATGCCGAGAACGGTGGTACGCTGGTGATGCAGTACAATACCCTGCAAGACCTGGCCACAAGCAAGCTGGGCCCCTATCCGTTCTCCCTGTCTTCGAAAAGGGTGACGGAAGAAGATGCTGCAGTGACCTTTACCGCTGCCGACCACAGGTTACTCACCTACCCCAACAAGATAACCACCGAGGACATGAATGGCTGGGTGCAGGAGCGCGGCTTGTACTTCCCAGCAGAATGGGATGGCAGGTACACCACCATCTTCTCTATGAACGACCAGGGCGAACAACCACTTGCGGGTAGTACATTGTACGCAAAGACAGGTAAGGGGCATTATGTGTATACATCGCTTTCGTTCTCGCGGCAGTTGCCTGCAGGTAAGAAGGGCGCCACAAAGCTGCTGATGAACATGATAAGCGTAGGGAAGTAAGATATGCGGAATGTTCTTTAACTGTAAGTTGCACATGTGTGTATGGCAGGTGTAGCGGAGCGGATATGGAATAACATTTTTCTTTTCCGGCGAACGTAGATGAAGACCGGGCGACACAGTAATGCAAGCAATTGATAAGTATATCATTACAAATAACGAGCAACGAAAATGGCACAGGTAATGATAGAATGATACATAAAGAGGGCGCCTATGGCGCCTCTTTTTTTTGGAAAATAGGCTACGATCAGTTAATTTGACCCGATGTAGCCATGCTTTACCGGTAATGGCAACATGTTTTTTTTGACCCCACAAGCAAATAGTTCATTGTAGTCCATGAAACAAGCATTTACCTTAGCTGCGCTGCTCTTATCGGTCGGGTTGACCGTTAACGCCAGGGTAGAACCTGTACGTACCCACCATTCGCTGTCCTTCATAGAGAACAAGGGGCAGATAAAAGACCAGGAAGGTCATCCCCGGAAAGATATACAGTTCGTGCTGCCGGCCGGCGATATGAATGTGTTCGTGGGCGATGGGCAGTTGCATTACCAGTTCTCAAGAACGGAGGTGATAAATGGCAACAGGCCGGGTACTCCCAAACCGGAAGGGCAAAGCAAAGACCCCAACGATGACCGCTATACAGAGTCCTTCAAGGCACAGATACATACCTACAGGATGGATGTAGAGCTGGTGGGCGCGCGTATATCGGCACCGGTAGCGGGCAAGAAACAGGCCTATTATGAGAACTACTATACAGCAGGCTGCCCTGCGGAAGGTATAAGGGCCTATTCCTACGACAAAGTGACGTATAAGAACGTATACCCCGATATAGACTGGGTGATATATGTGAATGGCAACAAACTGGAGCACGAATTCGTGGTAGGCAGCATGGGTGATGCCTCGCAGATAAAGCTGCGCTACAAAGGCCATACAAGCTTGCGTATGACCGAAGAGGGTAACCTTGTGGCCACTACGCCTATGGGCACCATCACCGAGAAGGCGCCCGTATGCTATGCAGCAGATGGGAAGACCGTACGCTCTGCCTACAAGCTGAACGGCGATGTGCTTACTTATGACCTGCATGGTATGAAAGAGGCCGTGCTGATAGACCCCGAGCTGATATGGGGCACCTATTACGGGCCCAGCACTGCCACTAACACCCAGTTCTACGATATAGAGGCTTTCGATTCTGCCAGCCTGTATGCATGCGGCCTTACCTATTCCGATGCTGTGGGCAGTATAGCTACCGTGGGTTCGTTCATGTACTCATTCGCCGGGTTCACCGATGCATACCTTGTGAAGTTCGATAGCAGCGGCATAAGGCAATGGGCCACCTACTATGGCGGTAATGATGGAGACTATGGCACAGGTGTAGCATGCGATGTGAACGGTATGGTATACATGTGCGGCCTGGCACCCAGTGCAGCCGGCATATCTACACCCGGCAGCGCACAGCCTGTATATGGCGGCGGGCCCTCTGATGGTTTCCTGGTGAAGTTCCTGCCCGATGGTACACGCGTATGGGGTACATACATAGGTGGTCCGGGTTCTAACTTTCCCTGGTCGGTATCATGCGACCTGGGCGGATTTGTATATGTATCGGGCGACTCTAACGAGCCTACCAACATCGGTACACCTGCCGGCCACCAGCCCAACCTGGCCGGTGGTTTCGACTGGTATATAGTGCAGTTCGATACTATGGGTGTGAAGCAGTGGGGCACCTACTATGGTACCGGTGGCCCTGAGTGGAACGGAGCTTCCTGCAACGATGGGTATGTGATATACCTTACCGGCTGGACCAGTAGCACATCGGGCCATTCTACTGCATTTGCCCACCAAACGGCATATGGCGGTGGCGGCAGCGATGCGGTACTGGCCAAGTTCTTTGCTAATGGTGCCCGCTCGTGGGTGACCTATTATGGCGGTGCGGGTTCTGAGACCGTAGGTAGTGTTACCTGCGATATCTTCAAGAATATATATCTCTTTGGTCATACCAACAGTAATGACAATATCAGTACGCCTTCGGCCTTCCAGCCCACGAGAGGCGGTATGATGGATGCCTTCCTGGTGAAGTTCCACCCCGAGATAGGTTTCCGTATGTGGGGCACCTACATAGGTGGCGCACAGGACGAGAAAGCCGAGAAAAGCAGGATAACCACAGACGATTCTGCCAATATATATGTGACAGGTGTGACCTTCAGTACCAGCAACATAGCATCGGATACTGCGTGGCAGACCGTTTATGGCGGTGGTGATGGCGATGGTTTCCTGGCCAAATTCAACCATATAGGCGAGCGTAAGTGGTGCAGTTACCTGGGCGGCGACCAGGCCGATGAACCCAGGGGGCTTTCCTGCCTTGGCGATGCCGTGTTCGTTTGCGGACGAACATCCAGCCACGATAGCATAGCTACACCCGGCGCACTGCAGCCTACCGGTGGTGGTGGCGCCTTCGATTACCAGGGCTTCCTGGAGAAGTTCTCCGACCCTGATACATCATCCATACCTGAAGATACTACTACCGTACCTACTCTTGTGAACCATACCAATAACAATGCGGGTAAGATGCAAATAGGTCTGTTCCCCAACCCCAATAACGGCAGCTTTACCCTGCAGGGCTCATTGGGCAACAGGACCGGTATAGCTGCCTATACTGTGACAGACATTGCCGGCAGGGTACTGCTGAGCGATAAGACAGCGGTACATGCGGGCAATGTGCATGAGCAGGTGATGCTGAACGACATTGCACCCGGTATATATTTCCTGCGGTTGCGGTCGCCGGAGGGGTATGAGCAGGTAGTGAGGTTCAGAAAAGAATAACGAAAGAGTATTTTGTGGATACAATAAGAGCCGGCCCTTCGGGGTCGGCTCTCTCGTTATATGGTGGTGTCTATGCGGAGATGTCAGGCCGTCGCTTTTGCCATGCGCTCTGCTATCTCATCGGCAGTGGGGCCATACATGCCGGGTATGGCTATATCCAGCAGGCGCAGGTATACGCCCAACTGTGCGCGGTGATGGTATAGATGGCTGAAGGCGAACGTGCGTAATACGGTATGTTTGGGCAGGGTAAGATGTACATGGCCACCTGTGCGCAGCGACCACATATCTTTATACCGGCTCTCATCGAAATTCTCCAGTACAGATATGGCCTGTGCCACATGCTCATCGTGTATGGCCAGCAGGTCTTCGGTGGTGTTCACTTTTCTGCGTTCGTTGAATTTGGAAAGGTCCAGTTCATCGGTGAGGAGGGTCATTGCTGTCCAGCCGGGTATCTCGGCTACATGGGTGGCCAGCCTGCCTATGGGCATAGACCTGGGATGTGGCCTCCAGTCGGCATCATCAAGGGGTACGCGTTCCAGCAGTTTGCGCGTGTTCGCGGCTTCCTGCCTTAATTCGGCTACGAGTTGTTCGTTAACAGACATTTGTAATAGATATTATTTTTGTGAAAGTAAGCATTTTTGCCGAAGGAAAACAAAAGACATGTTCCGGCTTAATATTTTGATCATCTTATTATATGTCAGTTGCCTGATGTGTGGCTGTGCAGGTGGGCCATCGCAGGAAAAGATGGCCATCGTGTTCTACAATTGCGAGAATTTCTTCGACACTGTTGATGACCCACTGCGCGATGATGATGAGTTCACCCCATGGGGTAAATACCAGTATACCCGGCGGATGTACCTGCAAAAACTGCATAACATGGCCATAGTGCTGCAAAGCATGGGCGGAGAAGAAGGGCCTGTGCTGATAGGGCTGGCCGAGATAGAGAACAACACTGTGCTGAACGACCTGGTGCAGCAGCCGGAGATAGCAGGAAAGGGTTACAGCTATCAATGGTATGACGGACCCGATGCGCGTGGTGTGGATGTGGCCTTGCTGTATGACCCGATACGCTTTGTGGTGATAGAGAGCGAGCCGCTGCATGTACCGCTGGATAGTGGCAGAACGCGCGATATACTATATGTGCAGGGTGTGCTGGCGGGCGATACGGTGCATGTGCTGGTGAACCATTGGCCATCGCGCAGGGGAGCGGATGGACAGAGCGCCGGGAGGCGTGCCGCAGCAGCTAAGGTGTGCAGAGATGCTATGACCACTATATGGCAGGAAAGGCCGGGTGCGCATATAATAGTGATGGGCGACCTGAACGATAACCCCGCCGACAGCAGTATAAGCAAAGTGCTGGGTGTGGCCGCCTCGCTGTCGGGTATTAGGAACGAGACGTTGTATAATCCCTTTGCGGCAATGTATGCCAGGGGTGAGGGGACAGAGGCCTATATGGGGCAATGGAACCTTTTCGACCAGGTAATGGTATCGGGCGGTATGCGGTATGCAGGGGCCGGGATATACAGGCCGCCCTTCCTGCAGAGCAGGTTAAAAGGATATGAAGGAACACCAAAGCGTTCCTTCATATCGCACAGATGGGTGAATGGGTACAGCGACCATTTCCCCGTGGTGCTGTACCTGTATAAAAAGTGAAACTATACACGCTCCAGCACTACAGCATAGCCCTGACCCAGACCTATACACATGGTGGCCAGCGCGTAGCGTGCGCCGGTCTTTTGCAATTGCAGCGCGGCAGAGTAAGTGATGCGTGCGCCCGTCATACCCAGCGGATGACCCAGAGCTATGGCGCCGCCATTGGGATTGACACGGGGGTCGTTATCATCGAGGCCCAGCTGGCGGGTGCAGGCAAGGCTTTGCGCGGCGAAGGCCTCGTTTATCTCTATGATGTCGATATCGGCAAGAGTGAGGCCTGCTTTTGCCAGTGCCTTTTGCGTAGCGCCCACAGGGCCTATACCCATGATGCGGGGCTCTACACCTACTATGGCAGAGCTTACTATCCTTGCTTTGGGGGTAGCGCCATATTTGCTTACAGCATCGCCTGAAAGTACATAGAGCGCAGCGGCGCCATCATTGAGGCCGGCGGCATTGCCCGCGGTAACGGTACCATTCTTGCGGAAGGAAGGCTTTAGCTGTGCCAGCTTATCAACGGTGGTGGTGGGTTTCATGAACTCGTCCTTTGAGACCATGGTGGGCTCGCCCTTTTTCTGTGGTATGGGCACGGCCACTATCTCTTCGGCCAGGCGGCCGGCCTCTTGCGCGGCAGCGGCCTTCATTTGCGAGCGGTAGGCAAAGAGGTCCTGGTCTTCGCGGCTGATGTTGTACATATCTACAAGGTTCTCGGCAGTGATGCCCATGGGGTCGGTGCCGTAGAGCTCGTGCATCTTGGGGTTCACGAAGCGCCAGCCAAAGCTGCTATCGAACATCTGGGCATCGCCGCCGAAGGGCTGCGAGGTCTTGGATATGACCCATGGGCTGCGGGTCATATGCTCCATGCCACCGGCTATGAACACATCGCCATCGCCGGCCTTGATGGCGCGTGCGGCATTGATAACAGCCGACATGCCGGATGCGCACAGCCTGTTGACGGTCTCGCCGGGTACGCTCCACGGTATGCCTGCCAGCAGCAGGGCCATACGCGCCACATTGCGATTGTCTTCGCCGGCCTGGTTGTGACAGCCCAGTATCACATCGTCTATAGCATCGGCGGGTATGTGCGGGTTGCGGGCCGCAAGCTCTTTTATCACCAATGCGGCCATGTCATCGGCACGGATGCCGGACAGTGCGCCTTTTATGCTGCCTATAGGGGTACGCACCCCATCTACTATGAATGCATCTTTCATAAAGTAAAGGTAATGTGACAATTCGAAAATGCGGTAATGGGGGAATAGGGTAATGCGATAATACGATAATGAGGTAATGCGATAATGTATTTCGGCCGGTCGCAGACCATAAGTGTTCGAAAGTCGTTATGGTGATTTATTCATCTTTGTTGGATCCCCTCCACACAGGAGTACTATTTCTTTTATTAATTCCTCTTCGAGGTCTAGAGCGAATTTTAGTTTGGTGATCTTATACCCCGTC